>JALYLO010000100.1 GCA_030774175.1 Actinomycetota bacterium | reverse complement strand
AGATCTCGCGCGACGAGGCAAAGGCGCGCTTCAAGGCAGAGGGGGAGGACTACAAGGTCGAGCTCGTCGACACCGCCGAGGGCGACATCACCCTCTACACCCAGCTCTCGAAGGACGGCCCGCAGTTCACCGACCTCTGCGGCGGGCCACACCTCCAGGACTCGAAGCCGATCAAGGCGTTCAAGCTCACCTCGCTCGCGGGCGCCTACTGGCGCGGCGACGAGCGCAACACGCAGCTGACCCGCATCTACGGCACGGCCTTCTACTCGCAGCCGGATCTCGACGCCTACCTGGAGCGGCTCGAGCAGGCGCGCGCACGCGACCACCGGAAGCTCGGGCCTCAACTCGACCTGTTCCACCTCTCGGATCACTCGCCGGGCTCGCCGTTCTGGCATCCCAAGGGAATGGTGATCTGGAACGCACTCGAGGACGTGCGCCGGCGTGAGAACGCGCACCGTGGCTACCTGGAGGTGAAGACGCCCCTGCTCTACGACAAGGACACGTACGTCACCTCGGGCCACTTCGCAAACTACGAGGAGAACATCTTCTGGGTGCAGGGCCATGAGGAGGCCGACGACCGCCGGCTCGCTCTCAAGCCCATGAACTGCCCTGGCCACATGCTCCTCTTCGGGTCGCGGCTGCGCAGTTACAAGGACCTGCCGATGCGCTTCGCCGAGTCGTCGACGCTGCACCGCGACGAGAAGGGAGGCACGCTGCACGGCCTCTTGCGCGTCAAGCACATCACCCAGGACGACGCACACATCTTCTGCACGGCGGAGCAGATCGAGGACGAGATCTTCGGTTGTCTCGACTTCGCGTCGTTCCTCTACGACCTGTTCGGGATGGACGCGCGCTTCGAGCTCTCGACCCGGCCCGAGGACAAGCTCGGCACCGATGACGAGTGGGACTTCACCGAGGGGGCGCTGCGCGCAGCGCTCGAGCGGCGTGCGATCGAATACGCCACCAACGAAGGCGACGGCGCCTTCTACGGCCCGAAGATCGACCTGCACATGACCGACGCGCTCGGTCGCTCCTGGCAGATGGGAACGATCCAGTTGGACTCCCAGATGCCGCAGCGGTTCGAGCTCTCCTATATGGGCGCGGACAATCAGGAGCACTTTCCCTATGTCGTGCACCGCGCGCTTCTCGGTTCGCTCGAGCGATTCATCGGGATCCTCACCGAGCATCACGCCGGCGCCTTCCCGTACTGGCTCGCGCCGGTGCAGGTTCGTATCATCCCGGTCGGCGAGGCCCACCGTGCGGCCGCGGCCGAGCTGGCCGCGCGTCTGAGCCCCGTTCGGGTCGAGGTCGACGAATCGGACGACACCGTCGGCAAGAGGATCCGCAACGCCGAGATCGAGAAGATCCCCTTCGTGATCGTCTACGGCGCCAAGGAATCCGACGAATCCCTCGCGATCCGGGAGCACGGCGGCGAGCAGAGCACCCTCTCGCTTGCGGAATTCCGGGCAAAGATTGCTACTCTTGAGCCCTGGCAAGCAGGGGCGGAACCGTCTCTCACCTCCTAGCTCACGCTTCGGAGGTTCAATCTGTGTCGAACCACGGCAGGTTGACGAGACCCTCGGCCGCTGCAAAGCCAGCGGTTTTTCCATTTAACGAGGAGGACTCCACGAGCTTGGTGAAGATCATTTGAGGCCGCGCAGGCGCTCCGGTTTCGAGCCGCCGCGTCGTCCCGAGCCGCAGACGCGCATCAACGACGCCATTCGCGTCCCGCGCGTGAGGCTCATCGGCGAGGACGGGGAGCAACTCGGAATCAAGACGACCGACGAGGCCCGCGAGTACGCATACGACAAGAACCTCGACCTGGTCGAGGTCGCGGCCCAGGCGGATCCGCCGGTCGCCCGGGTGATGGATTTCGGGAAGTACCGGTACGAGTTGGAGCAGAAGGCGAAGCTGGCGCGCAAGCACCAGACGCAGATCAACGTCAAGGAGATCAAGCTCAGGCCCAAGATCGGAATTCACGACTACGACACCAAGAAAGGTCACGTCGCGCGCTTCCTCAACCAGCGCGCGAAGGTGAAGGTGACGATCATGTTCCGGGGCCGCGAGCGCGAGCATCCGGACCGCGGGCGCGACTTGCTGATGCGCCTCGCGAACGACGTCAAGGAGATCGGCGTCATCGAGACCCAGCCGCTGCTCGAGGGGCGGAACATGACAATGGTGCTCGGCCCAACGAAGAACGCAGGAGTCAAGAGAGATGCCGAAACAGAAGACACACTCAGGAGCGAAGAAGAAGTTCAAGGTGACGGGCACGGGCAAGCTGACCCGCCGGTCGGCGAACCAGAGTCACCTCCTGCAGCACAAGTCGCCGAAGCAGAAGCGGGCGTTCAGTAAGGCGCTCCCCGTCGACGGGGACAACACCCGCACGATCAAGAAGATGCTGGGGAGGGGGTAGGGATGGCGCGCGTCAAGCGGTCGGTCCACGCCCGGAAGAAGCGGCGCAAGGTCCTCGAGCAGGCCAAGGGCTATTGGGGCCTCAAGAACAGCAACTACACGTACGCGAAGGAGCAGGTCGAGCGCTCGCTCGCGTACGCCTACCGCGACCGCAAGGTGCGTAAGCGCGAGTTCCGGAAGCTCTGGATCATGCGCATCAACGCGGGGGCACGTGCGAACGGGCTGTCGTACAACCAGTTCATGTCCGGCTTGAAGATCGCGAAGGTCGAGCTCGACCGGAAGGTGCTCGCCGACCTGGCGGCAACCGATCCGGCGAAGTTCGGCGAGATCGTCGAGCAGGCGAAGTCGGCACTCGCCGCCCCGAAATAGGTCCCCCCGCTCCAAAGCGGCAAGCCGAGATCTTCCGGCGGCAGGCCGTCTACTGCGACGGCCGCTCGCCGCTCTACGCAGAACTCTGCCGCCGGCTCGCGGCTGACCCGCGGGTCGGCGGCATCGCGCCCGACCTGCACTGGGACCTCCCGCTGCGGCTGCTCAGCGGCCTGCACTACCTCGTGCTCGCCGGGGACGCCTCGTGGGAGGAGCTCGACGCGGCGCTCGACCGGCAGGCCGACTTCCTCGCGCGCTGGACCGCCGAGCAGGACGTGCAGACGAAGGAGGTGCAGCGCGGGTGGGCGTTGCTGCCCGGGTTCCTCTCGATCGTCGACGGCCGCCCGTTCGACCTGCTCGAGCTCGGCTCGTCGGCGGGCCTGAATCTGCTCTGGGACCGCTACCGCTACCTCTACTCGACCGGCGCCTGGGGCGAGAGCGCGCTCGAGCTCTCTGGCGACGACCGTGTGCCGCCGCCCGCCGTGCTCCTCGACCGGTGGGTGGAGGTGGCGCGGCGCCGCGGGATCGACCTGAGCCCGGTCGATGCGACGTCCGAGCGCGGCGCGCGGATCCTCCAATCGTTCGTGTGGGCCGACCAGAGTGATCGGCTCGAGCGTCTGCGCCGCGCGATCGACGTCGTCCGCGAGGATCCACCCGAGCTGATGCGCGGCGACTACGTCGATTCGCTGCCCGACTTGCTCGCCGACCACATCGAGGGCACCCAGCTCGTCGTCTTCCAGACCGCCTCGACGATGTACCTGCATGACGACGGGCTGCGGCGGCTGCGCGGCGCCCTCCACGAAGCCGCCCTCTCCGAGCCGAGCACCAACCTCGGCACGGCCCGCGGGCCCGACGACGGCGGCTTCACGCTCGAGCTCGAGCGCTGGCCGGGGGGAGCGCGCAAGCGGCTCGGGGTCTTCGACTTCCACGGCGACTGGCTGGAGTGGGGCGGGTGACCCGAACGTCCTCATCCACCGTGCCTCTCGCCCGCGATCACACGGCGCGCTGCGGCGTCCTCGGTCGCCCCGATAGAACCACTATCGGGACTCCCTGCGTCCTTGCATCGCTTGGTGCTCGCGACCGAGATTCAGGGCAATGAGAACGTCCGGATCACCGACCATGATCACCTCGAAGGACAACGAGCGGCTGAAGCTCGTGCGCAAGCTGCACGACCGGTCGTGGCGCGACAAGCTGGGTCTCTTCTTCGTCGAGGGTGAGGATGCGGTCGCCGCGGCGACGGCGCCACCCGTCGACCTGCTGCGCGCGGGCGAGGACGTCGAGCCGAACCTGCTCGCCGAGGTTGCGAGCGCCCCGCATCCTCCACGCGTGATCGGCGTCTACCGTCGGGCCGACCTGCCCGCCTGGGAGGAGCGCGCCGCGACGCTCGCGCTCTGGCGGCTTTCGGATCCCGGCAACGTCGGCACGCTGATCCGCACGGCCGACGCCTTCGGTGCAGCGGTCGCGCTGTCGCAGGGCTGTGCCGACCCGACCTCGCCGAAGGCGCTACGCGCGAGCGCCGGGTCGATCTGGCGCGTGCCGCTCGGCCGCGCGGAAGATTGTGTTGACTCATCACAAACTCGGGTCGCGTTGGAGTCGCACGCGGGCGAGCCGCTCGGCTCGGTCGACCTCTCGGGCCGGATCGCGTTCCTGCTCGGAGCGGAACGAGACGGCCTGCCGGCCGAGGTGGAGCGCGACCTGAACGCGTGGATCCCGATCGAGGGTGCGGAGTCGCTGAATGTCGCCGCCGCGGGGGCGATCGCGCTCTACGAATGGCGCCGGCAGCTCGACGCGCGCGAATAAGCCTCGGTAGCGCAGGCGGCAAGCCACAGCCTTCAAGCCCGCAGCCTTTAGCTCAAGCGCTCCATCCGGATCCGCCACGGGAAGAGTCTCCGGCGGATCGCGGAGACCGGGCGCCTCCCGTCACCGGACTCGACCTCGCGCCAGGTGCGATTCGTCTGCTCGAGCGCCCATTGACGCCGCGCCTCGCGATTCGCGTCCCACTCGCGCTCGTCAGCTGTCCTCGTCGTTTTCGTCATCGCCGTCCTCCAGAAGCTGCTCGATCCGGCTGAGCGTATTCGCGATCTCACTCACGTTGAAGAGTAAGGCAACGGCCTCCCCGCGGGAGATGATCGGTTCGCCCACTCTGTGAGGATCGCGGGAACGGCTCGGTTCCGCAATTCGCTCTTTCAGCCCTGCCGGCAGACCCAGACCGAGTCCTCGCCGCCCGCCCACTGCGAGCGGTCGAACCAGCCGTAGAGGGCCTCGAGCTCGAAGCCCTCGTCGGCGAGGAGCGCGCGCCACTCCGGCACCGAGAGCCACGCGAGCGACATCTCCGCCTCGCCGCCCGCGCCGCGGACGCGCAGGATCAGCGTCCGCGTCTCCTCGTTCCAGTCGGCCCGCTCCCAGATGCCCGGCTCGCGCTCGAGCCAGCGGCCGTGCGTGTCCGCGATGTCGTCGGCGGCCGGCGTGAAAACGTCGAACACGAAGCGCCCGCCGGGCACGAGCCGTTCGCGGACGGCCCGCAGGGCCGTCCGGCGGTCCGCCTGGCTCTCCATGTGCAGGAGCGAGCGGAACGGGATCGCGACGAGCGGGAACACACCGTCCACCGGCGGGTCGCGCATGTCGCCGTGCCGCAGGTCGACCAGCTCGGCGGCTCCCGCAAGCTCCGCACGCTCGCGCGCGACCTCGAGCATGCCCTCGGAGGTGTCGACGCCGACGACGGGCACACCGGCAACCGCGATGGGCACGGCGATCCGGCCTGTGCCGACGCCCAGCTCGAGCACCGGGCCGCCCGCGCGCACGGCTTCCTCGACGTAGAACGCGACATCCTCGACGACGCTCCGCGACCACGGGTCGTAGATCCGGGCGATGTTGTCGTAGGCCGACACCCGGGTATGCTTGCAGCAATGCAGGCGACGCTCACGACGCGGTTTATCCGGCCCCGGTGCGCAACCGGGGGCGTCGTCTAGCGCTCCTTCAGCCGCACCGGGGCCTTCAATGACCCCAGCGAAACGAAGGAGGAACCTTGGATAGTCTCGCCACCGTGGATTGGACCGCGTACGAAACGGAAGCACTGGCCGCGATCGCGGCGGCGCTCGGCGAGCTCGAGCTCGACGAGGCGCGCGTCCGGTACCTCGGCCGCAAGTCCGAGCTCGCGCAGGCGCTGCGCGGCGTGCGCGACCGCGAGAGCGGCATGCTCCTGAATGGCCTCCGCTCGCAGCTCGAATCGGCCGTCGAGGAGCGCGAAGCCGAGCTGAAGCAGCGCGCCTACGAGGCGGCAGCCGACTCCGCCATCGACGTGACGATCCCGGGGGCGCCGGTCGTCCGCGGCCGGCTGCACCTGCTGACGCAGGTGCGGCGCGAGATCGAGGACATCTTCCTCGGCCTCGGGTATGAGGTCTGGGACGGCAACGAGGTCGCGACGGTGTGGGAGAACTTCGACGCGCTGAACACCGACCTCGGGCACCCGTCCCGCTCGCCCGCCGATACCTTCTATCTCGACCAGACCACGGTGCTGCGCACGCAGACCTCGCCGGACCAGATTCGCGCGATGCAGTCTCGCACGCCGCCGATCTACATGATCTCGCCCGGCCGCTGTTACCGCCGCGACACTCCCGACGCGACGCACTCGCCCACCTTCCTCCAGGTCGAGTTGCTCGCCGTCGACAAGGGGCTGACGCTCGCCGATCTCCAGGGCACCGTCTTGCACTTCTTCCGCGCGCTCTTCGGCCAGGAGCGCGAGGTGCGCATGCGCACGAGCGAGTTCCCGTTCACGGAACCATCGGTTGAGTTCGACGTGACGTGCTTCATCTGCAGCGGCGCCGGCTGCGCCACCTGCAAGCACTCTGGCTGGATCGAGATGGGCGGCGCGGGGTGGGTCGACCCGCAGGTCTTCCGCAACCTCGACCTCGACCCGTCGGTGTGGTCGGGCTACGCGTTCGGTCTCGGGATCGAGCGCATCGCCATGCTGCGCCACGGCCTGCCCGACCTGCGTGCCTTCTGGGAGAACGACCTCCGAGTGCTGAGGCAGTTTTAGTGGCCACCACGGCGACGTGCCGCCGTCACGGAGGCGACCACTGATGCTTGTCCCGGTCTCCTGGCTGCGCGAGTACGTCGCGTTCGACTGGCCGCTCGAGGAGCTCGCACGCAAGCTCGTCTTCACGAGCTGCGAGGTCGACCGCATCGTGCGCCGCGGCGTGCCGGACGTCGGGGGCAACCTCGGGTTCTTCCGCGTCGGCCGCGTGCTCGAGGCCGCCAAGCACCCGAACGCCGACAAGCTGCAGCTCACGAAGGTCGACGTGGGCGACGGCGAGCCGCGCTCGATCGTCTGCGGCGCCTGGAACTTCGGCGCCGGCGCAACGGTCGCGGTCGTGCTCCCCGGCGGGGTCATGCCCGGCGGGGAGTTCACGATCGAGAGGCGCAAGCTCCGTGGCGAGGTCTCCGACGGGATGATCCTCTCGGAACGCGAGCTCGAGCTCGGGCAGGACCACGGCGGCATCATGCTGCTTCCCGACGGCCTCGAGCCGGGCACGCCGCTCGCGCAGGTGCTGCCGGTCGGCGAGGACGTCCTCGAGATCGAGACGCTCTTCAACCGACCCGACCTGATGTCCGTCTACGGGATCGCGCGCGAGGTGGCGGTGCTGACGGGTGCCGAGCTCGCGCCCCTGCCGGGAGTCGATCCCGAACGCGCCGGAGACGAGCCGCTCGACCTCCGTGTCGAGGACCTCGAGCGCTGCCCGCGCTACGTCGGGCGCCTGTTCCGCGACGTGCGCGTCGGCGAGTCGCCGGCCTGGCTGCGCTCGAGGCTGCTCGCGGCAGGCATGCGCCCGATCTCGAACGTGGTCGACGTGACCAACTACGTGATGCTCGCGCTCGGGAACCCGCTGCACGCGTTCGACCACGCGAAGCTCGCCGAAGGGCGCATCGTCGTCCGCCGAGCGCGGCCGGGTGAGGAGCTCGTGACGCTCGACGGCACGGCCCGTACGCTCGACCCGGAGGATCTCGTGATCGCCGACGCCGACCGCGCCGTCGCGATCGGCGGCGTGATGGGAGGCGAGAACAGCGAGGTCTCGCCGGGGACGACCTCCGTGCTGCTCGAGGCCGCCAACTTCGAGCCGATCGGGATCCTGCGCAGCGGCGAGCGCCACCGCATGCGCACCGAGGGGCAGACGCGCTGGGAGAAGGGCGTCGACCCGGAGCTTGCAGGCCCGGCAGCGACGTATGCGTCGCAGCTGCTCGTCGAGCTCGCGGGCGCGCGCTTCACCGGGGCCGCCGAGGTGCGAGGCGAGCTGCCCGCTCGCCCGGTGGTGCGCTACGACCCCGCGTACGCGGGCGCGGTGCTCGGGCTCGAGATCGCCGAGTCCGAGCAGCGCGACCGTCTCGAGCGGCTCGGATTCGACGTGACGAACGACTGGTCGGTGACGACGCCGTCGTGGCGCGCGCGGGACGTGCGCCGTGACATCGACGTCGTCGAGGAGGTCGGCCGCTTCCGGCTCGAGGACGTGCCCGCGACGCTGCCCGTACGGCAGGCGATGTTCGGCCGCCTGACGCACGTCCAGCGGCTGCGCCGCCTCGTTGAGGACGTGCTCGTCGGGGCGGGATACCACGAGGCCTACACGCACTCGCTCCAGCCGACCGACCCGGACCCGAACGCGATCGAACTGCCCGTGCCGCTGTCGTCGCAGCAGCGCATCCTGCGCACGACGCTCGCGGTCGGCCTCGTCGGTGCAGCCCACCACAACGTCGACGCCGGGAACGACGGCGTCGCGCTGTTCGAGGTCGCGCATGTCTATCTCCCGACCGGGACGCCGGTCCCGGAGGAGCGCTGGCGGCTCGGCGGGATCGTGCAGGGCGACCTGTTCCGCGCGAAGGGTGCTGTCGAGGCGATCTTCGAGGCGCTGCACGTCGAGCCGCGCTTTCAGCGCGCTGGGGTCCTGCCCGGCTCGCCCCTCGGGGCGACCGTGCAGAGCGGCTGGGTGGCGGCGCACGGCCCGCTGGAGATCGAGGGACAGTGGGGCGCGTTCGAGCTCGATCTCGAGGAGCTGTTCGCGCTCGTCCCGGAGCGGATCCTCTATCGCGACGTGATCACGTTCCCGCCGCTGCTGCTCGATCTCGCGTTCGTCGTCGACGAGGCGCTCCCGGCGGGCGAGTTGATGGACTCGGTGCGCGAGGCGGCGGGCGACGAGCTGCGCGAGCTCCGGTTCCTGAGCGACTACCGGGGCGCGTCGATTCCCGCGGGGAAGAAGTCGGTCGCGGTCGCGGCCGCGTTCCAGTCGCCCGAGCGGACGCTCTCCGACGCGGACGCCGCGCGAGGGCGGCAGGCGATCGTGGAGCTCCTCGCGTCGCGGTTCGGGGCCGAGCTCCGCGCCTAAAACCTGGGAGCCTGAGCGTCGAGCGTTATTGCTTGCGGCGCGCCGGCTTCGTGAGGCCCGCGCGCTCGCCGCCCGCGGCGTGTACGTCAGCCTGCCGGTCGAGCTCCGAGTTCAGCTCTGCGCCGAAGAGGAGCGCCCAGGCGGTGTAGTTCAGCCAGAGCAGCAGGATCACACCGGCGGCGAGCGAGCCGTACGTCTTCGAGTAGCTCCCCGCGAACGTCACGTAGAGCGTGAAGAGGCCCGAGAGCGCGAGCCAGAGGAGCGCAGCGAAGATCGAGCCGGGCGTGACCCATTTCCACGTCCGCCGGTCGGTGTTCGGCGCGAAGTAGTAGACGAATGCGAAGAGCAGCAGCACCGCCACGAACGCGATCGGCCAGCGCAGGATCGCCCAGAGCCACGTAAACCCGGCGCCGAGGTTCGCCTTGTCGGCGATCGCCGTCCCCAACGGCCCGCCGAATACGACCAGCACCGCGAGCGCGACGATTGTGACGCCGAAGAGCAAGACGAGCAGGATCGCGATCGCGCGCACCTTCCAGAACGGGCGCGTCTCGATCTGCTCGTACGCGCGATTGACCGCCTTGATCACGGCGCCCATCGCGCCGCTCGCAGCCCAGACGGCGCCGACGCCACCGAGCACGAGCGCCGGCACCTCGGCCCCGCCCTGCGAGTCCCGCTGGAGGCCCTCGATGAAGTGGATCACGCCGTGCGGCGCCACCGTGCCGACAAACGACTGCACCTGGTCGAAGAGATGCAGCACGCCGAGCAGGCCCAGCAGGAAGGCGACCGCCGGGAAGAACGCGAGGAGCGCGCTGTAGGCGACCTCCTGCGCGAGCCCCATGCAGTCGTCGGTCAGGAAGCGCGAGAACGTCCGCTTGAAGACCGAGATCCCGCGCGACAGCCGCTGCGGCTCGCGCGGTGCGGGCCCGACGTCCGCCAACTCAGTGGCGGTCGCGAACCGACCAGCGGCCGACGCGGGCCTTCTCGTGCCCGTCGCGGCCGCGCCGCGCGAAGTAGCGCATCGTCGCGCCGATTCCACCTGCGAGCACGAAGCCGACCGCGGCTGCGCCTCCTGCGGCGGCCGGCAGCTTCGCCTTCAGCTTGCCCGTCACGTTCGCGGCCTCGCCAAGCTCGCCACGCAGGTGCTCGACCGCGCCCGCGAGCTGCTCGCGCTCGGCGTCGATGTCCTTGCGAACCTGCTCCGGCGTGCGCGTCTTCGTGGCCGCCATCAGCGCTTCAACGCCTCCTGGGTCAACTTCGCCTCGCGGATCGCCTGTTCGGGCACCGGTGGCGCTCCCTTCTTGAACCGCCCGCGGGCGAGCACGCCGAGTGTCGCGGCGAGCACGAGGAGAATCACCGTCACGACGAGGAGCGCGAGCCAGGTCGCGAGAAATGTCGCAAACGCCGCGGCGATCGTCGCGAAGAGGAAGCCGAGCATGAAGACCGCGAAGATCACAGCGCCGAGGCCGAGCCCGATGCCGATGCCGAGGGCCACGACCTTCTTCTTCAACTCGAGGCCGGCGAGCTCCAGCTCGAGCCTGGCGATCGACGACGCGTGCTCGGCAACCTGCTTCGCAGCGCCGCCGACTCCGCCGTTCGACTGCCGAAGGTCAGTCGCGGGGGTGGGCATGACCCCTCCAGTCGATCGCCTTCGCGAGCGCGTAGCCCGCAGCGAGCGCGCCGCCGATCACGGCCCATGGGCTCGCGCCGCCCGACCCCGTCGCCCTCGGCCGCTTACGACGCGCGACCTGCGGGCCCGAGGGAGCGCGCGGCGCGCTGCGTGGGGGCTCGTCGGTCGGCGCGTTTCCCTTCGCGCGCTCGACGATCAGGCTCGGCTTCAACTTCCGCAGGAAGTCAGGATCCTCGGCCAGCGCGCCGCCGACCTTTCCCTTGATGCCGCCACTCGACCGGGCGTCCTTGACGAACGTCTCGAGCTTGCTCGCGGCCGTCTCGACGGCCTGGTCGCCCTTCGTCATTTCTTGGTCGGCGGTTCTTCGCCGGTGGTGACGCGCCAGATCTTCGAGGCCAGCCGCCGGGCGGCCATCGTCGATGCGGCGCCCAGCCCGGCGTAGAGCCCGGTCCACATCGCCTTGCGCAGCATGCAGGTCGGATTGCCCGTCCCACCTGTCGAGTAAACGTTGTCAAGCTCCGTCTGGATGCGCGATGCTCGATCTATGCAGAGGGTGGTCGAACGCCAGCCGTCGAAGGCGGAGCGCCAGAAGCTCGTGGCGAGCCTGGTCGAGCGGATGCGGCTCGGCACGCAGCAGGAGCTGCTCGCAGCCCTCGAGAGCGCCGGCTGCCACGTGACGCAGGCGACCGTCTCCCGCGACATCCGCGAGCTCGCGCTCGTGAAGACCCGCGACCCGCTGGGGCGGCTCCGCTACGTCCTTCCGAACCGCGAGCGCCGGATCGACCCGCGCGAGACGCTGCTGGCGCTGCTCGCACAGTTCGGGCGTCGCGCCGTCGCTGCGCAGAACGTTGTCGTCGTCCAGTCCGAGATCGGCTCCGCACCGGCGATCGCACGGGCGCTCGACCGCCTCGAGCATCCCCTTGTTGTCGGGACGATCGCCGGCGACGACACGTGCCTCGTGGTCTCGGCCGACGCCCGGCGCGCCCGCGAGCTCGCGCGGGAGCTCTCCGCCGCGATCGGTTAGTCGAGCGGAAGCCGCTGGCTCCAGGGATGCGCCTCCTCGAGCTGCGCGGCGAGCCGCAAGAGGATCGCCTCGCCGGCGGGCGGGCCGACGAGCTGCACGCCGACGGGCAGGCCGTCGACGACGTCGAACGGAACCGCCGCCGCCGGCTGACCGGTGACGTTGACGATCGGGGTGAACGGCGTGAACTGCCCGCCGCGCGCGAACTGCTCCCACGGATCGTCGGGCTCGAACACCCAGCCGATCGGGACCGGCAGCTTCGCGAGGCCGGGGGTGAGGACGACGTCGACCTGTTCCCAGAACGCGACGATGCGGCGGGCCGCTCGCTGGAGCGCGCCGACCGCCTCCGCGAAGACGACGCTCGACGTCTCGCGTGCCGCTTGCGCAAGCGTCTGGTTGATCGGCATCAGTTGCGATTCGTCCTGTACGAGATAGAGGGCCGGCGTCAGCTGCCAGAGCTTGGCGAACGCCGAGAGCGCGCCCTCGTCGACCCAGGGCGGCGTCGCCTCGACCACGTCGTGGCCGAGCTCCGCGAGTGCGTCGGCCGCGGCGCGGGCGACGCCGACGACCGCGGGGTCGACCGGATGCGGCAGCGCCGGTTCCGCCGTGAACGCGATTCGCAGCCGCCCGGGGTCGGCCCCGACCTCCGCGAGGAACGGCCGCTCCGGCGGGGGCGCCCAGTGCGCGTCACCCCACTCGTACCCTGCGAGAACGTCGAGGAACGCGGCGGCGTCGCGCACCGTCGTGGAGATCGGCCCGCTCTGCGAGAGCTCGAGCGAGCCGCTCTGAAGCGGCGCCGGCGAGATGCGGCCGCGCGACGGCTTCAGCCCGAAGAGCCCGCAGCACGATGCGGGAATGCGGATCGAACCGCCGCCGTCGGAGCCGTGCGCAAGCGGGATCGCCCCGGCTGCGACGGCGGCCGCGGCTCCGCCCGACGAGCCGCCGGGCGTCCGCTCGAGATCCCACGGGTTGCGGCAGGCGCCGTTCAGGTCGGACTCGGTCACGGCGGTGATCCCGAACTCGGGCGTGTTCGACTTGCCGAGAATCGCGAAGCCCGCGCCCTTGATCCGGCGCACGACCGCCGAGTCGCTCTCGGGCACGTAGTTGGCGAACGCGCGCGAGGAGAACGTCGTGCGGATTCCGGCCGTCTCGTTCAAATCCTTGACGAGCATCGGCACGCCGGCGAAGGGCCCGGCGGCGGGCGTGGTCGCGCGGGCCTGCTCGAAGCTGTCGGTGACGAGGAAGTTGAGCCGCGGGTTCGTCGCCTCGATCGTGCGGATCGCATCGTCGATCAGCTCGGCGGCGGAAACCTCGCCCGCGTGAACCTGCGCGGCGAGCCCGAGCGCGTCGGTCACGAGGCCGAGAGCCGGGATACGGGATCCGGCATCAGACGGTCTTGCCGCCCAGCAACCACACCGGGCCCTGCGTGCCGACGAGATTCGAGTCCGAGAGCGCTCGCAGGACGCTCACCGAGCCGCGAATCGACTCGCCGTCGCAGCGCTCGAGGCAGCGGCGCACCATTCCCGGCGCGGCGCCGTAGCCTGCCGTGTGCGCGACGCGAAAGCGCAGCGCGGCGCGATCCCCGTCGCGAAGCGGGTTCAGCTGGATGCAGAGGACGGCTGCGCGCTCGATGTAGTCGGTCGAGAGCAGCTGGAGCTCGCAGTAGAGGTCGCTCCAGTCGGCGGGCAGCCCGGCGACGGACGCATCCCACGATCCGACGAGCGGCGTGATCTCGCGCTCGGCCCGTGCGGGCTCGGTGCCCGTGCCCGAGACCTGTAGTTGCCCGCCGAGTCGTGCGACGTCGATGCGCGCGAGCAGGCGCGTGATGCCGTTCGGCGCGGTCGCGCTGCCGTCGAGGGCGACGGAGAGGCGTAGGACCGCCGGCTCGGCTCGGTAGGGCTGCGCGGGGCCGAGCAGCGCGGCGGCGCGGTCGGCCGTCCCACGGTCGCGCAATTCGAGTCGCAGCGAGGCCGTCGTCCAGCCCTGCGGCAGTGCGGATTGCAGGTCGTCCCATTGGCCGACGAGGCTCACGACGCAAAACGTACACTGCCGGAGCCGTGGCGAAGGTTGAGAAGAAACGCGTCTTGAACGCGGAAACGCTGCGCGAGTTTCTCCGTGAGATGGTGCTGATCCGTCGGTTCGAGGAGCACGTGGAGCAGCAGTTCCGCGCCGGTGAGCTGCCCGGCTTCCTCCACGTCGCGATCGGTCAGGAGGCGGTCGCCGTCGGCGTCTGCCAGGCGATGGAAGAGGGAGACGTCTTCGCGTCGACCCATCGCGCGCACGGCCATACGCTCGCGCGCGGCACCCCTCCCAGTGCGGTGATGGCGGAGCTCTACGGGAAGATCGAGGGCTGCTCGCACGGCTACGGCGGTTCGATGCACCTCTACGACGTCGAGCGCGGCAACATGGGCGCGAACGCCGTCGTCGGCGGCGGCCTGCCCGCGATCACGGGCGCGGGCCTCGCGTTCAAGCTGCGCGACGAGCCGCGAGTCGCGGTCGCGTTCTTTGGCGACGGCGCCACGAACATCGGCACCTTCCACGAGTCGCTCAACCTCGCACAGCTGTGGAAGACGAAGAACGTGTTCGTCTGCGAGAACAACCACTGGGCGGAGTCGACGCCGGGCTGGCAGCACTCGCCGGTCTGGGACGACATGTCGAAGCGGGCGCTCGCCTACGACATGCGCTCGATCAAGGTCGACGGCCAGGACGTCGAGGCGGTCTACGAAGCGGCGCACGAGGCGCTCGAGCACGCGCGCTCCGGTGACGGTCCGGTGTTCCTCGACGTCGTGACGGCGCGCATGCACGGGCACTTCATCGGCGACCCGCAGGTGTACCGCAGCAAGGAGGACCGCGACGCGGCCGCCGCGCGCGACCCGATCACGATCCTGCGCGAGCGGCTCGGCCTCAGCGACGGCGAATTCGAGTCCGTCGACTCCGAGGCGAACGAGATCGTCGAGGCCGCGCTCGAGTTCGCGAAGAACGGCACCGATCCTCAGCCCGAGGACGCCCTCAAGAACGTGTATGCCTGACGCCCCTGACCGCGCGCCGCTCCCGGTCGGGCAAGCCGACCTCCGCGGCGCGCTCGCGACGCGTCAGGAGCGTCAGTGCCTGAGATGACCTACAGAGAGGCCGTGCGCGACACGCTGTTCGAGGTGATGCGCGCCGACGAGGACGTCTTCCTCATGGGCGAGGACATCGCCGAGATGGGCGGCTCGATGGCGGTCACGCAGGGCCTGCTCGACGAGTTCGGCCCCGACCGCGTGCGCAACACGCCGATCTCCGAGATGGCGATCGTCGGCGCGGGCATCGGCGCTGCGATGGCGGGGATGCGGCCGGTCGTCGAGATCATGTACGAGGACTTCCTGACGCTTTCCCTCGAGCAGATCGTCAACCAGGCTGCCAAGCACCGCTACATGTCGGGTGGGCAGGTCAAGGTGCCGCTGACGATTCGCACGCAGGGCGGCGCAGGTTGGTCGCCGGGTGCGCAGCATGCGCAGCAGCTCGAGGCTTGGCTCGTGCACATCCCGGGCCTGAAGGTCGTATACGCGTCGACGCCCGAGGACGTGCGCGGCCTCCTCTGGACGGCGATCTACGACGACAACCCGGTCATCTGCTTCGAGCACCGGCTGCTTTACCCCGTGAAGGGCGAGGTGCCGGCCGAGATCGAGCCGATCCCACTCGGGAAGGCGCGCACGATCCGCGAGGGCACCGACGTGACGGTGATCGCCATGGGCCCGCTCGTGCACCGATCGGTCGAGGCTGCGAAGCAGGCAGAAGAGGAGGGGATCTCGGTCGAGATCATCGACCCGCGGACGCTGCAGCCGCTCGACGAGGACGCGCTCGTCGCCTCGGTGCAGAAGACGAACCGCGTCGTCGTCGCTCACGAGGCCGTCACGCGCATGGGCTTCGGCGCCGAGGTGGCCGCCGTGCTCCAGTACAGGGCGTTCGACTATCTCGACGCGCCGATCGAGCGTGTAGGCGCGAAGTTCGCGCCGCTCGCGTTCGCGCCCGTGATGGAGCAGTTCATCATCCCGCAGGTCGCGGATGTGCTCGCGGCGATCAAGCGCACCCTCGGCAGGGAGTAACGGTGGCGAACGAGATCAAGCTGCCGCGCCTCGGGCAGGGGATGGAAGCCGGGACGATCACCAAGTGGCTGAAGTCCGAGGGCGACACCGTCGCGAAGGGCGAGCCGCTCTTCGAGATCGACACGGACAAGGTGACGCAGGAGGTCGAGGCCGACTACGGCGGCGTGCTGCTGAAGATCGAACTCGAGTCGGGCGAGGCGCCCGTCGGGCAGACGATCGCCTGGATCGGCAAGGAAGGCGAGGAGGTCCAGGCTGCGGCAAAGCCGGCCGCGCCCGCACCCGAAAAGGTGTCTGACACCGTTGCGAAGCGCGAGCCCGCCCCCGAGCCCGAACAGGTGTCAGACACCAGCGCCAGCACGAGTGCGTCCAACGGCGGCCAGACCGGCGGCCGCATCAAGGCCTCACCGCTTGCCCGCCGGATCGCGCGCGAGCGCGGGATCGAACTCTCGTCGCTCCAGGGCACCGGCCCCGATGGGCGGATCGTCGCCGAGGACGTCGAGCGCGGTGAGGCGACCGCGCCGAAGGCCGCGCCGGCCGGCGTGCCGAGCGGCGAGATCGAGT
>JALYLO010000099.1 GCA_030774175.1 Actinomycetota bacterium | reverse complement strand
GGTTCAGGAAGCTCGTCGAGTCGTGGAGCCCGAGCGGCGCCCAGTCGAGCTCGTCGTGCGTGACGAGCCCGGGGTGCTCACCACCGCAGCCGCAGGAGAACTCGATGCGGTAGACCGCCGGGTGATTGGCGCCGGGTAGCTGCTCCAGGCGGCGGAAGCGCGACAGCAGGACTCGCGTCTGCCCGTGGATCGGACACGAGAACGTGTAGGACGTCGTCAGGGTGTCGTACATGCCTGACCGTCTTATCGGACGATTCGGACGCATACCTGATCCCTTTTTCCCGACCGGCCCTCAATACGCGATCAAGGCGTGCAGGTCGCAGTCCTTGAGACGCTCGCGCCCGCCGAGGAACGTCAACTCGATGATGAAGCAGGCTCCGATCACCTCGCCGCCGAGCCGTCGAACGAGCCCGTTGATCGCCTCGACCGTGCCGCCGGTGGCGAGCACGTCGTCGTGGACGATCACCCGCGACCCCGCCGGGATCAGGTCCGGGTGCAGCTCCAGCGAGTTCGAGCCGTACTCGAGTGTGTAGGAGGCGCTGACCGTCTCCGGCGGCAGTTTCCCGGGCCGCCTGGCCGGCACGAAGCCGACGCCCGCCTCGCGGGCGATCGCGGCGCCGAGGATGAACCCTCGCGCCTCGGCGCCGAGCACGAGGTCGCAGTGCTTCGTCTTCACCCAGTCGGCGAGCTCGGTGACCGTTTGTCGCAGCGCTTCGGGATCGGCCAGCAGCGGCGTGAAGTCCTTGAATCCCACGCCGGGTGTCGGGAAGTCCGGGACTTCCCGGATCTTCGAGCGCAGGTCGACCGTCACTGCGCGAAGTCTCGCAGGTCGCGCCAGAAGAGGTTCGACGAAAGCTCGCTCGCGAGCTCCCCGAGTTGCTGCAGGTCGCGCAAACCTTGCGCGCGGCGTTCGTTGCTGCGCGCTCGGAGCGACGCCGCGACGAGCTGCTGGATCAGCGCCGCCTGGCGCCCAGCGGCCGTACGGAACGGGCGCAGGTGGCGCGGGTCGACACCGTAGTGCGCGAGCTGCGCGCAGATCGCGGCCACGTCGGTGTCCGACTCGGGATACCGCTTGTCGCCCCCGCTGCCACGCGGCGAGAGCAGGCCGAACTCCTCGAGCTCCTTCGCGAGCTCCCGGTTGACGCCGGCGCGGCTGCAGAGCTCGCCGAGGTCGATCTCGTCCTCGGGTGCGCCGAGCGCCGCCGGGCGCCGCCGCTTGCGCTCCGTCGCGCCGGGCGCAGCGAGCTCGTCGCGGATCACGCGCAACGGCAGGAACTCGTCGCGTTGGAGGCGCAGGATGACCTGGAGCCGGTCGACGTCCTCCTCGCTGAAGAGGCGATACCCGCCCTGTGTGCGGCGCGGCGTCACCAACCCCTCGTCCTCGAGATAGCGGATCTTCGAGATCGAGATGTCGGGGAACTCCTCGCCCAAGCGGCGGACGACCTCGCCGATCCGCAGGAGGCGCTCCCGACTCGGCTGCTTGCGCGCGGTGGAGGTCACGCGATGAACGTCATCCGGTACTTGCCGATCTGGAGCTCGTCGCCGTTTTCCAGCGGAGCGCTGTCGATGCGGCGGCGGTTCACGAACGTTCCGTTCAGCGAACCCTGGTCCTCGACGACGAATGCGTGGTTGCGCTCCACCAGCACGGCGTGGTTCCGAGAGACGGTGACGTCGTCGAGGAAGACCTCGCAATCGGGCGAGCGGCCGATGCGCGTTCGTTCGGACGTCGGCTTGAAGCTCTCCCCCGCCCGGCCGCCGCCCGCCCGCACCACGAGCGCAGGGCCCTCGAGCCCAACGACGGGATCGTGCTCGAGGTCGGCGATCTCCTCGGGCGAGAACGTCTGGGTCGTCTCGATCGAGGGCGACTCGCCCTTCCCGAGCAGCGAGCCGCACCGCGAGCAGTAGTTCGCAGACTCGGGGTTCTGAAAGCCGCACTCCTGGCAGTAGACGACGCTCACGCGGGCGGCGCGGCTTTCCCCGAGAGGATCTCCGTCAGCCGCTCGACGTCCACCTCGGCGAGGACGCTCCGTCCACCCGAGCGTTGGAGGCGAGCAACGAGCTCCGCGCGGAGAATGTCGATCTTTCCGTGCAGCAGGCGGCGCTGGTAGCTGACCTCGCGCTCGCTGCGCTGGCAGTCGTCGATCAGGCCCTTCAGTTCGTCGTCCGAAAGCGAGCCCAGATCCGGAAGCGGTTCCACGTTGCCGCCTTTCTTTGTCGTCGAGGTCCTGTGATTCCAGCAGAGTACGCCGGAACCGTCAACCTCAGGTCAAGGGTTCAGCTCCGGGCACCGATCTCCTCCCGTTCGATCACCTCGGTCACGATCCTGCGCAGCTCCGCCTCGAGCTCGGACGAGCCCTCCGCGGATCCGCCCTCGGCGTAGATGTGGATCAGCGGCTCGTCGGGGTCGGGCAGGACCTGCACCCACCCGCGGTCGTCGAAGATCTTGATCCCGTCGAGCAGGTCGACGTTCGCGTCCGAGAAGCGCTCGTTCAGGACGCGCATGACCATCCCCTTCAGCGCCCACGAGCACTGAACCTGCTCGTGAATCAGCGTCGACCGGGGCAGCTCGCCGACGAGCTCCGACAGCGGCCGCTCGACCGGCGCCAGCAGCTCGAGGAGCTTGCAGAGAGACGCGATCGCGTCGTAGGCGGGCAGAAACTCGGGGAAGACGTAGCCGCCGCCCACCGCGCCGCCGAAGAGAACGCCGTCATCGGCGGCGGCGCGGGTCAGCTCGGGCAGCGAGACGGGCGTTCGGACGATCTCGATCCCCTCGCCGACGAGGCCCTCGACCTGGCTCGTCGTGTTGATCGGCACCACGACCTTGCCGCGATGACCGTCCGCGGAGATCAGACGCAGGTAGAGCAGGAGCGCCTGTTCAGGCGGCACCTCGCGCCCGAGCTCGTCGATCAGGTAGATCCGCTCCGCCGAGCGGTCGAAGACCGCGCCGAAGTCGGCGTTGACAGCGGCGACGAGCCGCTTGGCCTGCTGGATCGTCTCGTGCAGGCGCACCGGGCCCGAAGCCGCGTCCGACTCGAACGCATGCGCCGCCACCGCCTCGACCCCGAGCGGACCGAGCACGAGCGGCAGCACGTAGCTCCCGGCGGAGTACCCGTAGTCGACGACGATCCGGAACCCGCGCGCGTGGATCGCGTCCACGTCGAGGTCGGCGAGCAGATCGCTCGCGTAGCTCTCGCGCGCCCGGGCGGGATACGAGATCGAGGCGACGTCGCCGAACGGCACGCGGCGCAGCTCCTGCCGGGTGTAGTGCTTCTCGATCTCCTTTTGCAGGCGCGTCGACAGGGCGATGCCCGGGCGCTCGAAGAGACGGATCTGAACCGCCTCCGGGTCGTTCGAGGCTGCGCCGATGTGGAACGCCGCGTCGTAGCCCTGGGTCTTCAGGAGGTGCTTCCCCACCGGGGCCGGAAGCGTCCGGAGGTCGGCGACGTGGACGCCCGTCGAGTTGAGGCCGGAGATCAGCGCACGCTTGATCATCCGGTAGGCGGGCGCGCTCTCGCGACTCGCAACGACGCGCGCTCCGCGCTTCAGAGCGGTCCCGAGGGCCGCCCCGAAGCGCAGCGCGACCTCGGGTGTCAGGTCGACGTTGACGAGGCCGAGGACGCCGTCCTTGCCGAAGACGCGGGTGGTGCCCCGCGACTCCCAGATCAGGCTCTCGTGGATCTGCGCCCCGGACTCGACCTCCTTGTACGGGTAGATCCGTACGCCCGGGTAGATCACCGACTGGTCGCCGAGCGTCACCTGGTCGCCGATCGCCACGCCCTCGTGCACGCGGGCATGCGCGCGCACGTCGCAGCCGCGACCGAGGATCGCGCCCTCGACCGAGGCGCTACGGCCGATGTAGCAGGAAGCGTCGATCACGCTTCGGGCAACGCGGCCGCGCTCGCGCAGGGTCGTGCCCGGCCCGAGGACGGTGTACGGCCCGACGGATGCGTCGGGCGACACGGTGCAGTAGTTGCCGATGAATGCGGGCCCTTCGACGCCCTCGACGTCGTCGATCTCGACGCCCTCGCCCACCCAGACGTCGCCGCGGATCTTCAGCCCCGAAACGTCGAGGCGGACCTTCTCGTCGAGCGCGTCGAAGTTCGCCTGCCGGTACTGGTCGAGGTTCCCGATGTCCTGCCAGTAGCCTTCGCAGACGTAGCCGTAGATCGGGCGGCCCATCTCGAGGAGCAGCGGAAAGAGCTCTTTCGAGAAGTCGTGGGGCCGGTCGGTCGGAATGTGCCGCAGCACCTCCGGCTCGAGCACGTAGATGCCGGTGTTGATCGTGTCCGAGAACACCTGCCCCCATGAGGGCTTCTCGAGGAAGCGCTCGACGCGGCCGTCTTCGTCGGTGACGACGATCCCGAACTCGAGCGGATTGTCCACCGACTTCAGGCCGATCGTCACGGCGGCGCCCTTCTCCTTGTGGAACTCGACGATCTTGCCGAGGTCGATGTCGCACAGCGCATCGCCGGAGATGACCAGGAACGTGTCGTCGAGGCGGTCACTGCCGAGGCGTACCGACCCTGCTGTTCCGAGCGGGCTCTCCTCGACGGAGTACTCGATGTTCAGGCCGAGGTTCTCACCGTCGCCGAAGTACGATCGGATCGCCTGCGGCAAGAAGGCGACCGTGATGACGACGTCCTCGAACCCGTGGGTGCGGAGGAGTTCGAGGATGTGCTCCATGCACGGCTTACCGAGGATCGGGACCATGGGCTTCGGTTGGTTCGAGGTGAGCGGGCGCAGGCGTGTGCCCTCTCCGCCCGCCATGACGACCGCGCGCATCAGTGCACTTCCTTCCGCGCCTTCGCCGCGTACAACCCGAGCGAGGCGACGGCGAGCGCGAAGCCGGCCCAGAAGATCCAGAGCGGCCACGGCGTCGAGGGGTGGGTGACCATCGAGCAGCCGACGCCGAGGTACAGGAGCCAGGTGGCCGCCTTCCCGACGATGTTCACCTCGAAGTGGTAGCCGCGGCGGATCATCACCGGCGTCAGCACCATCAGCGCGAGGTCGCGGAGCGGGATCCCCAGGGCCACGAGCGGCAGCCGGCCCGCGTGCCATTCGAGCACCACGGCGATGCCGATCATCAGCCGGTCGGCGAGCGGATCGGCGATCTTGCCGAACGGCGACTCGACGCGCCAGCGTCGCGCGAGGAAGCCGTCCACCTGGTCGGTGATCCCCGCGATCAGGAAGATCGTGCCGGCGACCCACGTCCGCCCTTCCGTCGAGGCCAGGATGGCGGCGACGAACGGCGGGATCAGCGCGAGCCTCAGGATCGTCAGCGCGTTCGGCAACTGAGCGAGCGGCGGAGAGACGATGCGCGCGGCCATGCAAGAGAGGATAGAGCGCGGGAGGCACCAGCCCTCGTCCACGCCGTTTCGGGCCGCTCGCGTTGGCTCCGGCGCTCGCCTTCATCGTCCGTCGAGTAGCGTCGGCCGGGTGCCGGTCCTGACGATCCCCGGCTTCGTCGACGCCCACTGCCATGCGTTCCAGCGGGCGCTCCGCGGGCGCTCACCCGGCGGTGACTTCTGGGCCTGGCGGGACGGGATGGTCGCGCTCGCGGAGTCGCTGAGCGTCGACGACGTCCGCCGCGAGTACACCGAGGTGTACCGCGAGCTGCGGGCCAACGGGTTCACCGCGGTCGGCGAGTTCCATTACCTCGGACTCGAGGAGGCGCGCGCCGCCGCCGCCGCGGCGACCGAGGCGGGGGTTGCATTCGTGTGCCTCTATGCCTGCTACCTGCGTGGCGGCAGTCCCCGCTTCCGGCAGGGGTCCGTCGCCGACTACCTGCACCAGCTGGAGGCGCTGCGCGCCGAGGGCTTTTCCGTCGGGGTCGCCCCCCACTCCGTGCGAGCATGCTCCGCCGGCGCTCTGCGCGAGCTCGGCCGCTACGCGAGCGAGCACGCGCTGCCGCTGCACGTGCACGCGGACGAGCAACCGCGCGAGATCGAGGAATGTGTCGCGGAGCACGGCCTCCGCCCGATCGAGCTGCTCGCGCGTGAAGGATGCCTCGGCCCACGCACCACGGTCATCCACGCGACCCACGCCGACGGGCGTGAGCTCGACCTGCTGCGCGACGCGGGCGCACGCATCTGCGCCTGCCTGACGACGGAGGCCAATCTCGGCGACGGTTTCCTACCGGTCGCACGCGTGTGCCACCGCGAGATCGGCATCTGCATCGGGTCGGATTCGAACGCACGCATCGACCCGCTCGAGGAGCTGCGGGAGCTCGAAGGGATCGCGCGCCGGCAGACGGGCAGGCGGGGCGTCATCTCACTCGACTCGTTGCTCAGCTTCGGCTCGGACGAAGGCGCGGCCGCCCTCGGGCTCGAATCGTGGGCCGACGCCGTCGTCGACCTCGACCACCCCCAGTTGCGCTCCGTCGACGAGGCGGACGTCTACGAGGCGCTGGTCTTCAGCTGTAGCGGCGACGTGCTGCGAAACACGTCCGCCCAGTAGCGCGTCCTCCGCAGATATGCGTCCTCGGCGGCAATGCCGTGCGCCCCCCACGCCCCGTCGTACGAGCCGTACCGGTAGCGACCGTGGCGCCTTGGCCCGTCGGCGGGCTCGATCTGCGTGCCTTCGTGCCATTCGTTGAACGACGTGATGGTGACACGATTGGCCCTCGCGGCCAGCGCCGAGCGCCACATCGAGTCGTAGGTCGCACCATTGCGCCGCGGCTTCACGCGTGGATCGCCGCTGCCACGCCGGGCGTCGTAGCCCGGTCCGACCGACGGCGCGCAGAGAAGATGCTGGGCGTGCGCCTCGTTGCAGAGACGCGCGAGCTTGTCGCCGCCGTAGGTGACGATGTCGTAGGTGTAGACCCCGTCGAACCCGGCGGCCGCCGCGGCACCGGCAAGGTCCGTCTGCGCGAACAGCACCGAGCCCCGTGCGTGCAACGCCGCCTTCGACGCGGCCCAGTCGGCGATCGGCAGGTCGAGCGCGCGGTAGACGTAGAACGTTCGTACGCCGTAGCCCTGCAGGTAGTCGAGGTCGTCGACCGTCGTCGCGACCGTTCGGCCCGGATACGGCTCGAGGTGCACCGCCACCGCGATCCCGTCGGCACGCGCCGCGGAGACGAGCACCGGCAGCCGTGCGTCTTCGGCCGAGCCCCGCCCCCACCACGAGACCGCGATCTCGTCGATTCCCGCCGCGTGGATCTCGTCCATCTGCGCGGAGATCACGAGCCGGTCGGATGAGGAGTAGAGCCCGCGGGCCGGGTAGAACGCCGAGGCGATGTCGTTCGGCGGCACGTGGTCGCGCTGCCCCCAGTGCTGGAAAGCCCCGTCGTGGGACATCGTGCCGTACCAGGGGTAGTAGAACACCGAAACGCGCACGCCCGCCGCCGCCGTGGCGGGCAGCACGAGCGCGAGCAGCACGCAGAGGAGGAGTCGCTGCAGCACCGGGGGCTCCGATCATCGCGCACCCGTTGGAGGCGAACAAGGGCCCGCGCGGCTCATTCGGGACGATCCGGGTCCCAGCGGCCCCACCGGTGTCGCAGCCTTCAGACGGACGCGGTGATCGTGATGCCGCCCCGAGCCTTCTGGCGTAGCGTGACGTGGACGTCGGCCGCGTCGAGCTCGAGCGCCACCGCGACGTCGTCCCGGATCTGCACGGAGAGCGCCTCGCAGAAGACCCCCTGGTCGTGGAAGCGCGCGAGGTAGAGCTTCACCGACTTCGATTCGAGGCAAAGCCCCCGGGGCCGGTACTCGATCGTCGCAATGTAAAAGTCGCGCTGGCTCGTGATCGGGCAGACCGCAGTCAGCTCGTCGCTGACGAGCTCCACCCGCTCGACGCCCGGGTTCGAAAACGTCTCGAGACCGACGTAGGCGTCGCTGCCTGCGCGACCGAGGGCGACGAACCCGTGCTCCACGGCCGTATTCTAGAGTCTTGCCGCGCGTCTACCTGGCCGGGCCGCCGTTCGCCGAGGAGTACCGCCGCCGCGCGTCCGCGCTCGCACAGGCCGCCGGCTGGGAACCCGTCGACCCGATGCGCCGTGACTTCCGGGGCGCGACGGCCGGCCACGAGGCCGAGATCGTCGAGGGCGACCTCGCGGAGATCGACTCGTGCGATGCGGTGCTCGCCGCCTTCACCGCGCCCGACGAGGGCACGGCGATGGAGGCGTGGTACGCGCACACACGGGCGATCCCGGTGGTGGTCTACACGGGGGGCGCTCCGGTGCACCCCTGGACGGTGTACATCGCTGCCGAGGTGCACGCGGGACTCGACGATGCGATCGGCGCGCTTGGAGCGCCGGCCTGAGCTCACGCGGCCTCGGTCACCGCGCCAGGTCGATCACCTCCGCCCCGCCCCGTTCAAGGATTTTGGCTCGCAACCGACAATACTCAGGAGACATGCTTGCGACGCTCGCGTTCAGCCCGATTATCCTCTTCATCGCCCTTGCGTTCGGCGGTTTGTGCGCGGCCGCGCGGTTGGTGCTTCAGTGGGCGCTGTCCGACTGAGGATCGTCGCCGCTACTCGGTGAGCTCGCCGGCAGGCGAAAGCTTGGTCGCCGGGATCCGCTCCGGGTAGCCGAAGTAGAAGCCCTGCGCGTAGTGACATCCGAGGCTCTGCACGAGCTCTTGCTGTTCCACTGTCTGGACTCCTTCTGCGACGAGCTTGAGGCCGAGCGCCGTGCCGAGATCGATGATCCCCTTCAGGAGAACGAGATCGGTGCCCGGGGACCCGATCGCGGCGGTGAAGCTCCGGTCGATCTTGACGATGTCGACGGGAAAGCGCTGGAGGTAGGACAGAGACGCATAGCCGGTCCCGAAATCGTCCAGCGCGAGCATCACCCCCATCGACTTCAACTGCTCGAGCTGCCGCTCGACCTGGTCGCCCGCGGCGAGCAGGACGCTCTCGGTCAGCTCGAGCGTCAGCAGGTCTGGTCGAAATCCGGAGGCGTGCAGGCCGTCGGCGACGCGCTTGACGAAGTCGTTCTCCTGCAGCTGCCGGGCCGAGACGTTGACCCCGACGCTGATGCCCTCGCGCCCTTCCGCCATGAGCCGCGCGCCGAAGTCGCAGGCCTGCTCGAGCACCCACGTCCCGATCGGCACGATCAGCCCCGACTCCTCCGCGAGCGGGATGAAGTCGAGCGGTGCGATCAATCCTTCGCGCGGATGGTGCCAGCGCAGCAGCGCCTCGTACGTCGTGATCTCCTGGGCGTCGAGGTCGACGATCGGCTGGTAGTCGACCCGAAACTCGTTCCGCTCGAGCGCCTCGCGCAGCTCCACGACCCGGCGTGAACGCTGGACGGCCGCGGTGTCGACGGCGGCGTCGAAGAACGCATACCCCACGTCCTGCTGTCTCTTGGCGCGGTACATCGCTGCGTCTGCCTCCTTCAGCATCACGTCGACGTCGCTGCCGATCGAGATGCCGATGCTGGCGCTGACCGAGAGCTGATGCCCGTCGACCTCGATCGGCTGCCGGATCCGCTCCAGGAGCCGCTCGGCCGCGCGAGCGGCTTCGGCGGGCTCGGCCACGGTCGGCAGGACGACCGCAAACTCGTCGCCGCCCAGCCGGGCGGCCGAATCGCCTGCACGGACGGAGTCCTGGATCCGGGTGCCGAGCGCTTGCAACACCCGGTCGCCGGTGTCGTGGCCCCAGCGGTCGTTGACCGCCTTGAGTTCGTTCAGGTCGACGAACATCAGCGCCGTCTCGCCCCGGCCGTCCTTCCTCGTTGCGACGGCCTGTTGAAACTGCTCCTGGAAGAAGGCGCGATTCGCGAGCTTCGTCAGCGGGTCGAACAACGCCATCTCCCGCAACTGCGCCTGGGTCTCCCGCTCGAGGGTGACGTCCAGCAGGTAGCCCTGCAGGTACAGCGGCGCGCCATCGTCGTCCTGCACGATCACCGCCTCGTCGCGAACCCAGACGATGCGCCCGTCTCGGGCCAGGAGGCGATACTCGAGGCTGAGCGGCGCATGGGTCGCGTGCGTGTGCGCGTGCGCGGCGAGCACCCGCTCCCGATCATCCGGGTGCAGAGTCCGGACGAAGAGCTCTGCGTCCGAGGCCCATTCCTCGACGGTGTAGCCGAGGAGCGGCTCGATCTGCCTGCTCGTGAAAATGTTCGAGCTCGATGCGTCGAGCGCATCGATGTAGAGCACGAGCGGTAGTTGCTCGACGAGGGTGCGATACCGCCGCACCACGTCGTCGTAGGGAGTCGCCGGGTCGGCGGCTGCGGACCAGGTCGACTTGCTTGGACTGACCACCTAGCCGCTATCGGGCCTCGCGCCTGATTCCTTTAGGCATGGACGAAGCGCCTGACTGTCCGCATCTGTGATCATTGCTGGCATGAGCACACGAGCGCCCTGTGCCCACCTGGATCAGATCGAAGTCGTCGAGCTTCCGCAGAGCATCGCCGGCTGCGAAGACTGCCTCGCGATCGGCGACCGCTGGGTTCATCTCAGAATGTGCATGACGTGCGGGAAGATCGGTTGCTGCGACTCGTCGCCGAACCGCCATGCGCGCAGGCACGCGGCGGCGGATAGCCATCCGATCGTGCGCTCGGCGGAGAAGGGCGAGGACTGGAGCTACTGCTTCGTCGAGGACGTGGCGTTCATAGTCCCCGCCGAGAGCCACACAGGGAGCCCAGGGGACTGAAGTACGCCCTTCCGGTTGCACTATGGTCGATCGAACCGAAGGACTGGACGCACGAACAAGATCCTGATCGCGCTGATCGTGGCCGCAATCGCCGCGGGCGGGTACTTCATCGGTCATGCGCTCGAAGGCCAGTCCAGCGGCGTCCTCGGCACCGTGCTTGCCGAGCCTGCGCAGGCGGCCCAGGCCACGGCGCAGGCAAATCTCGCGACTGCCGCCGGTGACGCCGCTTCCTACTACGCCGATCACCAGACGTATGTGGGCATGACGTCGTCGGTCCTGCGTGCCTCGTACGACGCGGGACTCTCGTCCACCGTCGAGGTCGAACGCGGCGACTCGACGGCGTACTGCATCGAAAGCGACGTCTCCGGCGCCGCCGTTCACCTCAACGGCCCAGGTGGTGCGTTCGCAACCGGACCCTGCTGACTCAGGTCCGTGCGAGGCATTGGGAATCAGTGATTGCACGGATGCCCTCCCGCCGGTACTAGGCGAAGATGGCCGGAACCGTCCCAGGAGGAGTCGAGATGAGCCAGACGACTGAGAAGCACAAGACACGCGTCGGAGACGTCGTCGAAACCAACGGCCGAGGCGTCGGCAGATCAGGGCGCATGGGCGAGATCCTCGAGGTTCTCGGTGAAACCGGCCACGAGCACTTCCGTGTGCGCTGGGAGGACGGCCGTGAGAGCGTCTTCTATCCCGCTGGCGAGGCGACCATTCGTCCGAAGCCGACGCGCAGCCGAAAGACGGCCGGCAAGCGATCATGATCGCTCGCTCCGACGAGTAGGGGTCAGCCGACGACGAGCACGGCGGCTCCGCGAACGTCACCCGCGCGCAACTTCGCGAGCGCCCGCTCGGCGTCCTCCAGCGGGAACGTCTCGACCTCCGTCCGGACCGGCACCGTCGCCAGCAGGTCGAAGAACTCCCGTCCGTCGGCTCGTGTCAGGTTCGCTACCGAGCCGACGCTTCGCTCGCCCCAGAGCAGCTCATACGGAAACGACGGGATGTCGCTCATGTGGATCCCGGCGCAGACGACGCGCCCGCCGCGTCCGACCGCGCGCAGCGCCGCCGGCACGAGCTCGCCTGCGGGCGCAAAGATGATCGCCGCGTCCAACTCTTCCGGCAACGGATCGCCAACTGCGCCGGCCCAGACGGCGCCGAGCTCGAGTGCAAGCGACTGCGCGGCGTCGTCGCCGGCCCGTGTGAGCGCGAAGACGCGGCGACCCTCGGCGCGAGCGACCTGCGCCACGATGTGTGCCGCGGCACCGAAACCGTAAAGGCCGAGGCGCACCGCGTCACCGGCGAAGCGAAGCGAGCGGTAACCGATCAAGCCCGCGCAGAGAAGCGGCGCAACCTCGGCGTCCCGCTGCTCGCCCGGAAGGGCGAAGCAGAACCGCTCGTCGGCAACCGCCTCCTCGGCGTAACCGCCGTCACAGGTGTACCCGGTGAACAGGGCGTTGAGGCACAGATTCTCGCGCCCGCGCCGGCACGCAGCACAGCAGCCGCAGGCCCACGCGAGCCACGGGACGCCCACCCGTTCGCCAGACGCGAAACGCGAACCCCCCTCGAGCACGCGGCCGACGACCTCATGCCCGAGCACGAGAGGAAGCTTCGGCGACGGCAACTCGCCATCTCGAACGTGCAGGTCGGTCCGACAGACACCACAGGCCGCGACGGCAATGCGGACGTCGTTCTCACCGAGCTCGGCGCGCACAAGTTCCCGCGCCTGAAGCGGACTCTGCACCTCCTCCAGAACCAGGGCACGCATCGTCGCCGCCGAACATAGATCGCCGCGCCCGCTCGGAGCGAGACAACGCGACCTCACACCGAGCCCCGGGTAGACAATCCTGGCCTGAACAAGATGATCCACGACGTCGCGTCAGACCCACTGCGCCATGGCCTCGGGCTGCGCCATGGCCTCGGGCTGCGCCATGGCCTCGGGCGCGCCGCATGACTGCGCCGGCGACGACCGGCCTGCGCCCGCCCCCGAGCAACGGGCTCACCGAGACGGAAGCAGCGCGGCGGCTCGCACAGCGCGGTCCGGTGCCGTCGCCGCAGACAGGCCGCTCCTACGCGAGCATCGTCCGCGCCAATGTCTTCACCGTCTTCAACCTGATCCTCGCCGTCGCCGGCGCAGCGACGCTGATCTTCGGCGAATGGCAGGACGCGCTCTTCCTGGGTGTGCTCGTCGCGAACGCAGGAATCGGGACGGTGCAGGAGGTGCGGGCCAAGCGCGCGCTCGACCGGCTCAGTGCGCTCGTGACGCCTCACGCCACCGTCGTCCGTGACGGCGTGGCGCGCCAGGCGGCGGTCGAGGAGCTCATCGCAGGCGACCTCGTGCGAATCGCACCGGGCGACCAGGTCGTCGCGGACGGGACACTCGAGCAGGCAGACGACCTGCGGCTGGACGAGTCGATCCTGACCGGAGAGTCGCGTCCCGTGGCGCGACAGGCCGGCGACGAGGTGCGATCGGGATCGTTCGCCGTCGAAGGCCTTGGCGCCTACACGGTCACCGCGGTTGGCGAGGAGAGCTACGCCGCCCGCCTGACCGGCGAGGCCCGCTCTTTCCGCCACCCGCGCTCCCCACTCGAGCGCGCCCTCAATCGGCTGCTCCTCGTGCTCGTCGCGGTGATGGTGCCGCTCGGCGTCGCGCTCGGGTATGCGCTCTGGCACCGTCAAGAGCCACTGCACACAGCGGTGCCGACTTCGGTCGCGGCGGTCGTCACGCTCGTCCCGGAGGGGCTCGTCCTGCTCGCCAGTCTCACCTACGCGGTCGCCGCATTGCGAATGGCCCGCCGCGGCGCGCTCGCCCAGCAGCTGAACGCGATCGAGTCGTTCGCCTCCGTCGACGTCGTCTGCATCGACAAGACCGGCACCCTCACCGAACCGGCGCTGCGTGTGGCAGGGCTCGTCGGGCCCGAGTCACTCGCCGGTGACCTCGGCCGCTACGCCGCCTCTGCCTCTGCGCACAACGCAACGCTCGAAGCGATCGCCACCGCGTACCCGTCAGAGCCCGCCGCGGTCGAGGAGCAGGTTCCGTTCTCGTCGAGGCGGCGCTTCAGCGCGCAACGGATCGGCGGTGTCGGCTACGTGCTCGGAGCGCCCGAGCACTTCGACCTCGACGGTCTCGGCCCGGAGGCTGAGCGCGCTGCCGGGGACGGCCGTCGCGTGCTCGCCTTCGGCGTCGCCGACCGTCTCGAGGACGAGCGCCCGCCGGCACGCGGGCTCGTCCTGCTTGCAGAGCGTCTGCGCCCCGAGGCCCACTCGACCGTCGCGTGGTTCCGCAGCGAGGGCGTGGAGCTGAAGGTGCTGTCGGGCGACCGCCCAGAGACCGTCGCGTCAATCGCTCGCGACGCCGGCATCGAAGGCGCGGCGATCGACGCCTCGGCCCTCCCTGCCGATCGGGACGAACTGCGGCGCATCGTGCTCGAGCACAGCGTGTTCGGGCGCATCTCGCCGGAGGACAAGCGGCGGGTTGTCGAGGCGCTGCGCAGCGCCGGCCGCTACGTCGCGATGGTCGGCGACGGGGTCAACGACGTCCCTGCCCTGAAAGCAGCGCGCCTTGCGATCGCACAGGGCACCGGCACCCAGATGGCGCGGGCCGTTGCGGATGTTGTGCTCGTGCGCGGCGAGTTCGCCGCCGTGCCGGCAATGGTTGCCGAGGGCCGAAAGATCCTCCGCAACGTCCAGCGCGTCGCGAAGCTGTTCGTGACCAAGTCCGCCTTCGCCGTCTTTCTCGTACTCTCGATCGGGCTGACGCCGACCGCCTACCCGCTCCTCCCACGCCAGCTCACGCTCGCCGCCTCGCTCACCATCGGCATCCCCGGCTTCTTCCTCGCGCTCGCCCCGAGCTCCGGCCGCTACAGCTCCCGGGGCTTCTTGCGTGAGCTCGCGCGCTTCGCAGTCCCCGCCGGAACCGCCGCCGGCCTCGGCGTCCTTTCCAGCTACCTGTTCGCTCTGAACGTGCTCGACCTGAGCCTGATCGCCGCGCGGACGGTCGCCGTGACCGTGCTCGTCCTCGTCGGCCTGTACCTGATCCTGGCGCTCGAGGCCGTCGGGCGCGTGCGCGGAACTGCCGTCTCGGCGCTTTGCGTGATCCTGCTCGCGGGCTATGTGCTCGTCCTGCTCGTGCCGGGCTCGCGACACTTCTTCTCGCTCGCAGCACCCGGCCCGACCGTGCTCGGGACGAGCCTCGCCGGCGCGGCACTCGCGATCGCCTGGCTCGGCGTCCTCGACGACCGCTTCATCCCAGGTCGCCCTGATGCCCGCGCGGGCGTCGCGGATCGGTAGTCGCGCGGCGTGAGTGCGTGGTCCCCCTCCGATTGATAGCGTCGGCGGTTCTCGAGCGATTGGAGGCGTGATGACCCGCTGGACTCCCGATCCGAGCTTCTATCCGTCGCCCCGTCTCGCGATGGAGGCGCCCGAGGAGACGCTCGGCTACGTCGCGCTGCTGGAGCCCGACCAGGCTTCGCGGCCCGACGCGCTCGGCGTGATCGACCTCGAGCGCGGATCGGATACGTACGGACAGATCGTCTCCACGCTGGAGATGAGCGCGCCCGGCGACGAGTTGCACCACTTCGGCTGGAATGCGTGCAGCGCGGCTCTCTGCCCGTCGGCGCCGCGCCCGCACGTCGAGCGGCGCTACCTCGTCGTGCCCGGCCTCGCCTCGTCGCGGGTCTACGTGATCGACACGAAGGACGATCCGCGCGCGCCGAAGCTCGCGAAGACGATCGGGCCGGACGAGCTGATCGGCAAGACGGGCTACTCGCGCCCGCACACCTCTCACTGCGGCCCCGACGCGATCTACATGAGCGGGCTGGGCGGCGCGGACGGCGCGGACGAGGCGGGCGGCATCCTGCGGCTCGACTGCGAGACGTTCGAGCCGCTCGGAGCGTGGGAGAGCGAGCGCGGGCCGCAGCGCTACCAGTACGACTTCTGGTGGCATCTCAACCAGGACACGCTCGTCTCGAGCGAGTGGGGAACGCCCTCGATGTTCGAGCACGGCGTCGTGGCGGAGAAGCTGCTCGCCCGCGAGTACGGGCACGCGATGCACGTGTACGACCTCCGTCGTGGCAAGCACCTGCAGACACTCGACGTCGGCGACGAGCATCAGATGGTGCTCGAGCTGCGCCCGGCGCACGATCCGCGGCGCGAGTGGGGCTTCGTCGGCGTGGTCGTCTCGGTCGAAGACCTCTCCGCGTCGGTCTGGCACTGGTACCGCGAGGACGGCGCCTGGAAGATCCGCAAGGCGATCACGATCCCCGCCGAGC
>JALYLO010000098.1 GCA_030774175.1 Actinomycetota bacterium | reverse complement strand
CGAGCAGGCCGGCCACGCGTACCATGAAGAACTCGTCCAGCACCGAGGAAACGATCGCGCAGAACTTGACGCGCTCCAGCAGGGGCTCGTTCGGATCGGCCGCCAGATCGAGGACGCGCGCCATCAGGTCGATCGCGGAGAGCTCTCGGTTGAGGAGCGCCGGCGTCGAAGCGTCGGTCTGCAGGCGCTGGGTGGCCGTCACGGGCAAATCAGCATGGCGGAATCGTGGTGAACAGTGGGTTGCGATTTGGTGACGGCGCAGCGCAGCCGACCGTGACCGTATGCTGCCGCCGATGCGGAACGACCGTCTCCTGGTTGCGCTCGCCGTTCTCGCGGGGATCGTACTGATCGCGATTGCGATCGTGTACTGGGCGGAGCCCGCGAAGTCGCTTCCCGGCTTCTTCCCGGGCCACCAGGCCGGCTCCGGCCATCACCACACCAAGCACGGCATCGCGGCGTTCCTCGTCGGGCTCGCCTGTCTCGCCTTCGCGTGGTTCCGGTCGGGCCCGAAGCGCTCGGCGACCACGACGACGTGATCCTCGCCGCGCTGATCTCCTATCCCCGCGCGATCGTGCTGGGGCTGCTGCAGGGTGTCTCCGAGCTCTTCCCCGTGTCGAGCCTCGGCCACAGCGTGATCCTCCCGAAACTGCTCGGCTGGAACATCCACCAGAACGACAAGTACTTCATCACCTTCCTGGTCGCCACTCACCTTGCGACGGCGCTCGTGCTGCTCGGCTTCTTCTGGCACGACTGGGTGCGGATCGTCAAGGGTCTAGGCCGCTCGCTGCGCGACCGCGAGATCTCGGAGAGCGACCCCGATGCGAAGCTCGGCTGGCTGCTCGTGGTGGGCACGATTCCGGCCGGCATCCTCGGCCTCGTCCTCGAGCATTCGCTCCGCAAGATCTTCGCATCGCCGACCTCGGCCGCGGTCTTCCTGACGCTGAACGGGTTGCTGCTCTACGGCGCCGAGCTGCTGCGGCGCCGCGCGCCCGTCACCGAGGGCGAGGACGACGAGCGGATCGCGCGCACGGTCACCTGGCGCGGCACGTTCCTCGTCGGCGCGGCACAGGCGATCGCGCTGATTCCCGGCTTCTCCCGATCGGGCGCGACGATGGGCGGTGGGCTGCTCGTCGGGCTCTCGCACAAGGACGCGGCGCGGTTCGCGTTCCTGCTCGCAACGCCGATCATCGGCGCGGCCGCGATCCTCAAGCTGCCGGAGCTCTTCGGCCCGGAGGGTGCAGGCGTCCGCGGGCCGGCGCTCGTGGGTGCGCTCTGCTCCGCCGCCACCGCCTATCTCGCGGTGCGCTTCCTGATGCGGTTCTTCGAGACGCGCACGCTGACGCCGTTCGCTGTTTACTGTTTCTGCGCCGGGCTTGCCTGCTCGGTGTGGTTCCTCGTCTCGTGATCGGGTAGACGGCGGAGATCGGCTACGCGGGGTGCGAGGCGTCGCTGAACTCGCGGAACTCGCCCGTGACGAGGTACGCGACCTGCTCGCCGATGTCGACCGCGTGGTCGCCGATTCGCTCGACACAGCGCGAGACGACGAGCATTCGCAGCCCATACTCGCGCTCCGCCGGCGAGTGGCCGAGCGAGAGCACGTCTTCGATTGCGTTCCGATTCGCGCGGTCGATCAGCTCGTCGAGCTCCACGAGCGTCTGTGCCTTCTCGGCGTCGCGAGAGGCGAATGAATCCATAGCGACGCGGATCATCTGCTCGGCACGCTGTCCCATATCCTCGATCGAGCGACTGATCGCCTCGTCACTGACGTCGAGACCGCCCATCAGCTTCGTCAGCTTCGCGACCGTGACGCAGTAATCGGCCATGCGCTCGAGATGCAGGTTGATGCGCAGCACAGCGAGGACGAGGCGGAGGTCGGCCGCGACCGGCGTCTGCCGTGCGAGCAGCGACTGGACGCCTTCTTCGATTGCGATGTAGCGGCGATCGACCTCGTCGTCGAACCGGATCACTTCGTCCGCGAGCTCGTCATCGCCGCGCGCGAGGGCGTTCAATGAGGAACGCAGCGCGCGCAGGACGAGATCGCCTTCCTCCTGGAGGGCCGCCTCCAGCCCCGCGAGCTCTTCGGTGAACGAAAGCCGCAGCACTAGCCGAAGCGCCCCGTGACGTAGCCCTCGGTCCGCTCGTCGGACGGCTGCGTGAAGATCTTCTCCGTCGAGTCGTACTCGACCAGGATTCCATGCCGGGAGCCATCGTCCTCGAGCTGGAGCGAGAAAAACGCGGTCATCTCGGCGACGCGCGCGGCCTGCTGCATGTTGTGCGTGACGATCACGAGCGTGTAGTCCTGCTTCAGCTCGTGCATCAGGTCTTCGATCGCCGAGGTCGAAATCGGGTCGAGTGCGGAGGCCGGCTCGTCGAGGAGCACGACATCGGGCTCGACGGCGATCGCGCGCGCGATGCAGAGGCGCTGCTGCTGGCCGCCGGAGAGACCGAGCGCGGAGCGCTTCAAGCGGTTCTTGACCTCGTCCCAGAGTGCGGCGCGCTTCAGAGCTTGCTCGACACGGTCGTCGAGGTGGTCCTTCAGCCCGAGGATCCGAAGGCCGTAGGCGACGTTGTCGTAGATCGACTTCGGGAACGGGTTGGGCCGCTGGAAGACCATCCCGATGCGCCGGCGGACCTCGATCGGGTCGACATCGCTGCCGTAGAGGTCGACGCCGTGGTAGTTGACCTGCCCTTCGACCTTCGCGTTCGAGACGAGGTCGTTCATCCGGTTGAGGCAACGGAGCACCGTGGACTTCCCGCAGCCCGAGGGACCGATGATCGCGGTGATGGCGTTCTTGTAGATGTCAAGGCTGACACCCTTGACGGCCACGGATTTCCCGTAGGAGACGGTGAGGCGGTCGATATCGAAGACCGTGTCGCGCCTCGTGGGCGCGGGAGGGGCGTGCGCGGCGGTCAAGTGCGTCATGGCCGACGCATCTTGCCGTGAGGAGCCCATGGCCGGCATCCGAGGGAGTGTCTCCAGGCAATCCGGCGGGCGGGGTGCACAGGATGTGAACGTCGTGTGACGGAGTGGTGACGCCGGTCGTTCGTCGCTCCAGCTCGTGGAATGCTGCCCACCGGGATGGAAGCCGCCTCGGTCCAGAACGCCCCGGTCGGCCTGCGCCGCACACGCCGCCGCGGCGACCGCTTCGGTGACGGCATCCTCTATGGGCTGACGGCGCTCGCGTCGATCGTCGGGCTCCTCGTCGTGGCGGCGATCGTCTGGCGGGTCGCCGACGGCGCCTGGCCGGCCATGCGGGTGTTCCGGCTCGGCTTCGTCTGGCACAACGACTTCAACCCGGTGACGAGCAAGTTCGGCGCGCGTGACCTGATCATCGGAACGGTGGTCACCTCGTTCGGGGCAATGCTCCTGGCGGCGCCGCTCTCGATCGCGATCGGGCTCTTCCTGAGCGAGCTCGCCCCGCCCTCTCTGCGCGGGCCGGTGGGGACGCTGATCGAGATGCTCGCAGCGGTGCCGAGCGTCGTCTTCGGCCTGTGGGGGATCTACGTGCTCGCGCCGTTCGACGCCCAGCACGTGCAGCCGTTTCTCAGCTCGTTCCTGGGCTGGATCCCGATCTTCGCCCACGGCGGCAACAACGTCGAGTCGACGGTGTTCACCGCGATCATCGTATTGACGATCATGACGATCCCGATCACGTCCTCGATCTGTCGCGAGCTCTTCATCGGTGTGCCGACGGAGCTCGAGGAAGGGGCGGTCGGGCTCGGCGCGACACGCTGGGAGATGGTGAAGACCGTCGTCGTCCCGTCGGTGCGCGGGGGTGTCGTAGCGGCTGTGATCCTCGGCCTCGGCCGCGCGCTCGGCGAGGCCATCGCCGTCACCCAGGTGATCGGCAACTTCACCCCGCTGAAGCTCTCGATCTTCGCGCCGGGCGACACGCTCGCGAGCCGGGTCGCGAACCAGTATCAGGGAGCGGTCTCCAACCTCCATGTGGCGTCGCTGATCTACCTCGCGTTCATCCTCCTGGTGATCACGTTCGTGACGAACTTCGCTGCGCAGCGCGTAGTCAAAAGGTTCGAGTTCCGGCGGACGGGTCGGGATTGATGGAGCATCCTGCGATCTCCCTCAAGGCCACCGGGCGCGGTCGCCGGCGCCTCCTCACGAACAAAGCGGCGGAGCTCGGGGCGACGTCCGCGGCGGCGATCGCGATCGCCGCCCTCGCGGTCGTCGTGTGGTCCGTCTTCGCACGCGGGGTGCACGCACTCAGCTGGGACTTCTTCACAAAGGGTCCCGCGCTCTTCGGCCAGAGCGGGGGAGGCGTCGCACCGGCCCTCGTCGGGAGCTTTCTGCTCGTTGCTGTCGCGACCGCGATGGCACTGCCGGTCGGGGTGCTCACGGCGATCTTCGTCAGCGAGTTCGCCACGCGCCGAGTCGGCGAGCAGATCCGCCTCTGGCTCGACGTCCTGAACGGCTTCCCGTCGATCGTGATCGGCATCTTCGTCTTTGCGCTCTGCGTGAAGGTCAAGCTGCCGATCGTGGGCTGGGGCCATCACCAGAGCGCAATGGCGGGCGGCTTCGCGCTCTCGGTGATCATGCTGCCGCTTGTCGCGCGGGCGACGATGGAGGTGCTCGCTCTGGTCCCGAACGACCTGCGAGAGGCGAGCTACGCCCTCGGCGTGTCGAAGTGGCAGACCGTGCTGCGCGTCGTGCTGCCCACCGCGTTCGGAGGCATCCTGACCGGAACGACGCTCGCGATCGCGCGGGCCGCCGGTGAGACGGCGCCGCTGCTCTTCACGTGTGCGATCGCAGGGCAGCTCGTCGACTGGGACCCGACGCACTCGGTGAACTCGATCCCGCTGACGATCTTCCAGTACTCGGAGGCTGCCGACCCGGCTCTGCACGAGCAGGCCTGGGCGCTGGCGTTCGTCCTGATCGCCTTCGTCCTCCTGACGAGCCTGACCGCGCGCTTCCTGCTGGAGCGCTCCCGGCGCAAGCTCGGCGCCTCTCGGTAGCGAACGAGCCTCCGGCGCGTTCACCACCCCGTCACCTCGTGGTAACAGCGCGTCAGCCCATGCGGGGTCCCATCCGCGGCACGCTGGCGCCATCAGGTGCTCGACCACCCGAGGAACAAGGAGAGGACGTCCATGAAAAGAGGGCTCGCCCTCATCGCCGCCGCGGCCATCGCACTCCTCACGGTTGCGGCCGCCGGCGCCAAGAGCAACGACACCACGATCACCGCGGCGGGCAGTACGTTCGTCTCGCCGCTCGTCTCGGTCTGGACGCCCGCCGTCGGTTCGGCGTTCGGCTACACGCTGCAGTACAGCGCGGTCGGCTCTGGCGCGGGGATCGCCGCGATCACGAACCGGCAAGTCGACTTCGGCACGTCGGACGCCCCGTTGTCCCCGGATCAGGCGACCGCCTGCAAGGGCTGTGTCCAGATCCCGTGGGCGCTCTCGGCGACGTCGATCGCCTACAACGTGCCCGGCGCACCCGTGCACGTGCGCCTCGACGGCCCGACGATCGCGGACATCTTCCTCGGCCAGATCACGAACTGGAACGACGCGGCGATCAAGGCGTTGAATCCCGGTGCGAACATGCCCGACCTCAAGATCACGCCGATCTACCGCTCGGACGGCTCGGGCACGACGTACAACTTCACCGACTACCTCTCGTCGGTCTCCGGCGCCTGGAAGTCGAAGGTCGGAAACGCCACCGCCGTCCAGTTCCCGGCGGGGATCGGCGCGCGCGGGTCATCGGGCGTGGCCGGCCTCGTGTCGCGCACGGACGGCGGCATCACCTACGTCGACGTCGCCTTCGCCCTCAAGAACCACATCAAGTTCGCAGCGGTCAAGAACCGGGCGGGCAAGTTCCTCTACCCGAGCCTCCGCCGCATCACGGCCGCGGCCGACGCCTTCCCGAAGGTGCCGGCCTCGAACGAGATGCACATCGTGAACCCGCCGAAGTCGGCGCCGCTCGCGTACCCCATCGCGACCTTCACCTACGTGATCCTTCCGCAGCAGACCTCGCATGCAGCTGAGCTCCGCAAGCTCATCTTCTGGGCACTCACGCAGGGCCAGAAGCCGCAGTACACGTCGAACCTCCTCTTCGCTCCGCTGACGAAGACCGTCCTCGTCGCGGCCGAGAGGACGCTGAAGACCGTCCACTCCTAAACCGCTCACGACGCGTTTCGGTGCAAGGGGCGCCCCTGCCGGGGGCGCCCGCGCCTCTCTAGGCCGGGAACGTCGCGCGAATCCGCAGGCCGCGCCCCTGCCCACCGTCCGCTTCGACCTCGCCGCCCGCCGCGGCCACGATGTGTTTGACGATGGCGAGCCCGAGCCCGGTACCGCGCGACGTGCGTGCCGAGTCGCCGCGGAAGAAGCGTTCGAACAGGCGCGGGAGCGTCTCCTCGGGAACGCCGGAACCGTCGTCGGCGGCCATCAGAACGGCGAAGTCGCCGGTCCGGCGCACCTCGAAGCTGAACCGGGAGCCGTGCCCCGCGTAGCGGATCGCATTCTCCGCAAGGTTCTCCGCGACCATCTTCAGCATCCGCGGTCGCAGCGGCAACTCGACGTCCTCGTCGCCCTCGACGTGCAGGGTGACACCCGCGCGCGCGGCTGCATCCTCCAAGCTGCGCGACACGTCCTCGAGCACCGGCAGCGCGCGTGTGTGCCCGAGCGAGACGACCTCCTTGCCGCTCTCGAGCTCCGAGAGGAAGAGGATCTCGTCGATCAGCACACCGGCGTTCTCCACCTCCGCGCGCGCCTGCTCGATCAGTTCGGCGACGTCCGCGCCTTCCAGGTCGGTGGAGTCGAGCAGGGCGAGGATGCGCGCGAGCGGCGTCCTCAGCTCGTGCGAGACCGCGGCCGTAAAGCCCGTGCGAAGCTCGTCGAAGCTGCGGTCATACACCAGATCGTCACCAGTTCGAAACCCGGACGGAACCAGGGCCGGGTCTATGGTAGGGACGTGGGGAAGATCCTGATCGTCGAAGACGACAACGTGATCGCGGACGGCATGTCGCGCCACCTCTCGGCAGCCGGATTCGACCCGATCATCGTCGGTCGCGGCGAGCTGGGGCTGACGCGGCTGCGGTTCGAGAACCCCGACGTGTGCGTGCTCGACCTGATGCTCCCGGAGCTCGACGGCTGGAAGCTGATCGAGACCGCGCGGGCCGAGGGAATCGGCACGCCGATCGTCGTCGTCTCCGCGCGCGGCACCGAGCACGATCGCGTGCACGCCCTCGAGATCGGTGCCGACGACTACCTGGTGAAGCCCTTCTCGATGCGCGAGCTCGTCGCCCGCGTCGGCGCTGCCGCGCGCCGCGGGGTCCGGCCGGCCGAGGAAAAGCGCGGTGAGCCGATCGACATCGAGGAGCTGCGCATCGACCCACGCGAGGTGCAGGCGTTCGTCGACGGCCGCAGCGCCGAGTTGACGCCGACCGAGTTCAGGCTGCTCTACACGCTTGCGCTCGACCGCGGCCGTGTGGTGACACGCGACGAGCTGCTGCAGAAGGTGTGGGGGCGCCGCGAGACGCACCGCGACCGGACCGTCGACGTGTTCGTGCGCAGGTTGCGCCAGAAGGTCGACCGGCCGGCGTCGCGGCACTCGTTCATCCAGACGCGCTTCGGCGTCGGCTACAAGCTCGAGCCCGAACCAAAGTAGTCACACCCTCGTCACGGGACCGTTTCCCACCGAGAGCTGCTGCGCGCGAAGAGTAGAGCGCGTCACGCAGTTCAATTCCAAGGGGGAGATGGTGAAGAACAAGTCCTTCGTTCCGCTTTTCGCGATCGTCGGTGCGGCAGCGGTCTTTGCAGCGGTCGGCGGCGCGGCGGGGCCTGACAGCCCGCGGCTGACGGACGTCCCGTCCGCGAACACACGGTCGATCGGTTACGCCCCGGCGTCGAAGCTCGCAACCGAGCTCCAGCAGGTCGTGGTTGCTCAGGGCTCGATCAAGCTCGAGAACCCGCAGGGCAGCATCACGAACTACGGCTACGAGAACGACGTCTCGAGCGTCGACAACGCGGCCGTGCCTCAGATGGTGCCGGCTGGAGCTGCGCAGACCGAGGCGCAGAAGACCGAGCCCGATAAGAACATCTATCTCGTGTTCAAGCGTGGTCTGGCGGGCGCCGACGCGGGCTATGACTACGGAACGCACTCCCTCTACCAGGGACACGAGCTCGCGGCCACCGTGGCCGGCAAGAAGCAGGGCTACATCACCCGCATCAATCTCGACGCCGACGCGGCGCACCGCGTGACGCTGCTCGCGAAGGAGGACACGACAGGCGCGCCGATCAGCACGATCGACGGCTCCACATGGGATCCGTTCGCGCAGCGGTTGCTCTTCACGACGGAAAGCGCAAGCGCACCGACCTATGCGGCGACCCCGGACTATCCGTCGACGGTCGAAGACGTCTCCGGGGCCCTCGGCCGCGGCGGCTACGAAGGGATCCAGAACGACTCCGACGGCAACATCTGGATCGTCGAGGACATCGGTGGTGCGAACAAGCCCGGGACGACGTCGAAGATCCCGAACAGTTTCATCTACCGCTACATCCCGGCGCATCCAGGTGACCTCGTGAACGGCAAGCTGCAGGCGCTGCAGGCGCTGAATGCAGCCGGCGCCCCGATCACGGTCGAGTCACAGACCGCGGTCAACGCACCCGACCAGGTGGCGCTGCACAGCTACCGCCAGAGCACCGCCACGAAGTGGGTCACCGTGCACGACACCGCGGTCGACGGCAACGCGCCGTTCAACGCGAATGCCGCCGCGAAGGCGGCTCATGCGACGCCGTTCAAGCGGCCCGAGAACGGCGTCTTCAGTCCCGGCACGCACTTCGGCGAGTTCTACTTCACCGAAACCGGTGACACGAACGCGACGAGCGTCGAGAACGACACGGCCGGCGGCTGGGGGAGCCTGTTCAAGCTCACTCAGTCGGGCCCGTCGGCGTTGACCGGACGGATCTCGGTGTTCTTCAAGGGCACCCAGGCCGTCACCGGCCTCGACAACATCGCGTTCCTCTCGCGGGGACAGCTCGGTGCGGTCGAGGACGCCGGCGACCTGCTGCACGGTCAGCGCAATGCGCTCGACTCGGCGTACTCGTTCGACGTCGATGCCGACTACTCGAACGCGCAGAACCAGCCGGTTCGGTGGCTCGCCGAGGGGCGCGACGCGTCCGCGACGATCGATGCCGCAGCCGGCGGCTTCGGAAAGAACGACGGAGACAACGAGATCACCGGGCTCCACGTGTCGGACGGGGATCCGGGCGTCGAAGGGATTCTCGGCGCGAAGAACCCCAACCTCGGCGACAAGAAGTGGCGCTGGTTCTACACCCAGCAG
>JALYLO010000097.1 GCA_030774175.1 Actinomycetota bacterium | reverse complement strand
ACGACGAACGCGAATGCGGGAGCCGCCGTGGCGGAGAATGCGGTCAGCGGATGCACGTGCGTCTCCTGTCCTGCGAAGTAGAGGAACGGCATGTGCTTCTTCGCGAAGCGCGGCGACGATGGGAAACCCTCGGCATAACCGCCCCAGGAACGGTGCGCGAGCGACAGCAGCGTGCCGATGCTCGGGCCGTGCGCGGAGCAGGTCGTGCAGTCGTCGGTAACGCCTTGCGTCGAGCCGGAGACGAGCGCCAGGTAGTTCGGCAGGCTCGGGTGCGTGAGCGCGTGGTAGTTCGCCAGGTCGGCGTAGCGCGCCGCGAGCCGGTCGAATGTGGGCGCGCGCCCGCTTCCGAGCACGGCGTCGCGCTCGTGGTTCTCGAAGACGATCACGACCACGTGGTCGAGTCGCGGCACGACCGGCGCTGCGGCGACGGCCGAGGCAGCAGCCGCGAGCGCGGCTGCGAGGAGGAGCGCGGCGAGCCCCCTCACGCTTCCTCGAGCATGCGCTTCTTCCAGGCGCGAAGCCCGAAGAAGACGACCAGGCCGACGACGACGATCGCAGCGACGCCGTACAGGCCGTAGCGGCCGACCGCGTCGGCCGCCGCCTTGCCGAACTGGTAGGCGAGGAGCGAGACGCCGGTCGCCCAGAAGATGCCGCCGGCAGCGTTCCAGAGCAGGAAGCGCCACCAGGGCATGTGGCTGATGCCGGCGAGCCATGCGGCCGTGACGCGAAGGAATGCGATGAAGCGCCCGAAGAAGACCGCCTTCGCGCCGTGCTTCTGGAAGAAGATCTCGGCCGGCGGCAGCGCCTTGTCCGCGTACCGCCTCACCGGCCCCCATCTTTCGAGCAGCGGGCGTCCGCCCTTGCGTCCTAGCCAGTAGCCGACGTTGTCGCCCACGATCGCGCCCGCGGCAGCGACAGCGATCACCGCGACGAGGGAGTAGTGATGGTGCTGTGGCGTCGCGAGGATCGCGGCCGCGATCAGTGTTGTCTCGCCGGGCACGGGGATCCCCGCCGACTCGACTGCGACGGCCGCGAAGAGCAAGATCAGCCCGTACGAGAGCAGCAGGTGCGTCACGCGGGCCAGTGTAGGGGCCGCCCCAATCCGGTAGGTTCGCGCACGGTGCGCGTCGGCATTCCCAAGGAGACCGTGGGGGGCGAGCGGCGGGTTGCCCTAGTTCCCGAGACGATCGGCCGCGTCGGCGACGGCGTCGAGGTGACCGTCGAGCCTGGCGCCGGAGCCGCTGCTTCGTTCTCCGACGACGCCTACGGCGAGGCGGGCGCGACGATCGGCGATCCCTGGAGCGCGGATGTCGTGGCGAAGGTCGCCCCGCCCTCGGCGAGCGAGGTCGCGCGCCTGCGTGACGGCCAGGTGCTGATCGCGTTCCTGCAGCCCCTGACGGATGCAGCCGGCATCGAGCGGCTCACCGCGGCGGGCGTGGTCGCATTCGCGCTCGAGTCGATCCCCCGCATCACCCGTGCGCAGCCGATGGATGCCCTCTCCTCGCAGGCGACGGTCGGCGGCTACAAGGCCGCGCTGATCGCAGCCGACCGTCTCCCCCGTTTCTTCCCGATGCTGATGACCGCCGCGGGCACGATCCCGCCTGCGAAGGTGCTCGTGCTGGGCGCCGGCGTCGCGGGGCTGCAGGCGATCGCGACCGCGCGCCGGCTCGGCGCCGTCGTGTCGGCGTTCGACGTGCGTCCCGCGGTTCGCGAGCAGGTCGAGTCGCTCGGCGCGACGTTCCTCGACCTCGGGGTGACCGGTGAGGAAACCGAAGGGGGTTACGCGCGCGAGTTGACGCCGGAGCAGCAGGCCGCGCAGCAGGCGGAGCTGCAAGCGCGCATCCCGCAGTTCGACGCGGTGATCACCACCGCCGCGATCCCCGGCCGGCCGGCGCCGAAGCTCGTGACCGCCGCGGCGTGCCACGGGATGCGCGCGGGCTCGGTGATCGTCGATCTCGCAGCGGAGTCGGGCGGCAACTGCGAGTTGACCCGTCCGGGCGAGGAGATCGTCGACGGCGGCGTCACGATCGTCGGCGCCGTCAACCTGCCGGCGACGATGCCGACCCATGCGAGCCAGCTGCTGTCGCGCAACATCGCGTCGATCGTCGGGCTGATGGTGCGCGACGGGCGGCTCGCGCTCGACTGGGATGACGAGATCATCGCGGGTGCGTGCGTAACGCGTAGAAAGGGGGCCTCGTGAGCCACACGGTGACCGTCGTCACGGAGTTGACGGTGCTCGTGCTCGCGATCTTCCTCGGCTTCGAGGTGATCTCGAAGGTGCCGACGATGCTGCACACGCCGCTGATGTCGGGCACGAACGCCATTCACGGCATCGTCATCGTGGGCGCGATGATCGTCGCCGGCTCCGGTCACCAGGACGGCCTGATCCGGGTGGTCGGGTTCGTCGCGATGGTGCTGGCGGCCGCCAACGTGGTCGGCGGCTTCGTCGTCACCGACCGCATGCTCGAGATGTTCAAGAAGCGCGAGCCGCCAAAGCAGTCCCAGGAGTGAGCACCGCCGGCGTCAACCTGCTCTACCTCGTCACGATCGTGTGCTTCGTGCTGGCGCTGCGATTCCTCTCGTCGCCCGCGACGGCGCGCCGCGGCAACCAGATCGGCGCCGTCGGCATGGTGGTCGCGATCGTCGCGACGCTCCTGAAGGCGGGCGTGCACCTGAACTGGGAGATGGTCGTCGGCGCGCTGATCGGCGGCGCCTTCGGTGCGGTCGCCGCACGTCGCGTGAAGATGACGGCGATGCCGCAGATGGTGGCGCTGTTCAACGGCGTCGGCGGCGGCGCGGCGGCACTCGTCGCGCTGGCCGAGTTCCACGAGCTCGCGCCTCCCGCGGGGCGCATCCACGGCGACGTCTCCGTGGCGATCATCCTCTCGGCGCTGATCGGGTCGATCTCGTTCTCGGGCTCGCTGATCGCGTTCGCGAAGCTTCAGGAGCTGATCAAGGGGCGGCCGATCACCTACACCGGCCAGAAGTTCGTCAACGCCGCTCTCTTCCTTGCCTGCGCCGCTGCCGGCGCCGCGGTCGTCGCCGGCGCGGAGCGGCAATGGCTGCTCTGGGCGATGCTCGCCGGCGCGCTCGTCTTCGGCGTCCTCTTCGTGCTCCCGATCGGCGGCGCGGACATGCCGGTCGTGATCTCGTTGCTGAACGCCTTCACGGGGCTGGCCGCAGCGGCGACGGGCTTCGAGCTCTCGAACAACGTCCTGATCGTCAGCGGGATGCTCGTCGGCGCCTCGGGCACGCTCCTGACGCTCCTGATGGGCCGCGCGATGAATCGGTCGATCGCAAACGTACTGTTCGGGGCGTTCGGACAGGTGACCGCGGGCGCGGCCGCCGTGGCGGCGGGCGACGGCGGCGCGGTGCGCTCGGCGACGGCGGACGACGTCGCGGTGATGCTGGCCTACGCGAGCAAGGTGGTGGTCGTACCGGGATACGGCATGGCCGTGGCGCAGGCGCAGCACGACGTGCGCGCTTTGGCCGACATCCTCGAGGCGCGCGGCATCGAGGTGACGTACGCGATCCATCCGGTCGCGGGGCGCATGCCCGGCCACATGAACGTGCTGCTCGCGGAGGCGAACGTCCCGTATACGCAGCTGAAGGAAATGGATCAGGCAAACGGCGAGTTCCCCCGCACGGACGTCGCCCTCGTGATCGGCGCCAACGACGTGGTCAACCCCGATGCACGCAGCAACACCGGGAGCCCGATCTACGGGATGCCGATCCTGAACGTCGACCAGTCGCAGGCGATCGTCGTGCTGAAGCGCTCGATGAACCCGGGCTTCGCAGGCGTCGAGAA
>JALYLO010000096.1 GCA_030774175.1 Actinomycetota bacterium | reverse complement strand
CTGCAGCGCGGCCTCGCGGCTCGGGCGGGTGTCAGACACCAACCGTCTCAGGACGCGCTGTCGCGTCTCTCCGACAAGGTGTCTGACACCTCTTCGCACCTCAGCGCGGCCTCGCGGCTTGGGCGGTGTCAGACACCACGCGATGCGGGCGACGCCGAGGCGTCGCCCACACCGCTTCGGCTCAGACGTTGCCCGAGGGGCTGTAGGAGGCCCCGCTCGAGCTCGAGCTCGACGAGCCCGAACCTGAGCCCATGTTCGGGCAGTGCGAGCTGTTCGGCGTCGTGCTCGGGGTTGTCGTACTTGGGGTGGTCGTGCTCGGCGCGGTAGTCGTCGAGTTGCCGGTGGCAGCGCTGCCACTGGTGGCCCAGGCGCCGCCGCCGACGGCGAGCGCGGTGGCGGCCACGACCGGTGCGATGTAGCGCATCCGAACCATCCGTTACCTCCTTTCGTTGGGGGTACCTGGATGGAAGCGACCCGACCTAAGCGTCGAACGAGAGTGACCTATGAATTCGTTGGTGCGATTAGCAGCGCCAGCAGCGCCTTCTGCACGTGCAGGCGGTTCTCCGCCTCGTCCCAGATCGCCGAGCGCTCGCCGTAGAGCACGTCGGCGGTGATCTCCTCGCCGGGGTGCGCCGGCAGGCAGTGCAGGACGAATGCCTCGGGGGCGGCGAGGTCGAGCAGCGCGGCGTCGAGGCGGTACGGCTCCAGGTCGTGCAGGCGCTCGATCCGACCCGCCTCCTGGCCCATGCTGATCCACGTGTCGGTGACGACGACGTCGGCGCCGCGCACGGCCTCCCGCGGATCGCGCACGAGCACGACCTCCGCCGCGGGCTCGTAGCCGGGAGGGCACGCCGCGACGACCTCGTAGCCGAGCAGCGTCCCGAGCGCGGCCAGAGAGGTGCAGACATTCGTGCCGTCGCCGACCCACGCCACGCGTGCGCCTTCCAGCGAACCGAGCCGCTCGCGGATCGTCAACGCGTCGGCGAGCGCCTGGCACGGATGCTCCTCGTCGGTGAGCGCGTTGATCACGGGGATCGTCGCCCAGTGCGCCCACGCGTCGAGCTCGGCGTGGTCGAACGTGCGCACGGCGATCGCGTCGAGGTAGCGCGACAGGGCGCGCGCGGTGTCCGGCAGCGACTCGCCGCGCGAGATCTGCAGCTCCTCGGGCGCAAGCGGGATCGCCGTGCCGCCGAGCTGCGCGATGCCCGCCGAGAAGCTGACCCGCGTGCGTGTCGAGTGCTTGGTGAAGTAGAGGCCGAGCGTGGCGCCGGGAATCAGCGGCTGCGGCCGGTCCTTCAACTCCGCTGCGAGATCGAGGATCGCCTCGGCTTCGGCCGGGACGAGGTCGGAGATGCGCAGCAGGTCGCGGCCCGCGAGCGTGACGTGAAGCGGCGTGATCATGCCCACCGCTCCCTGGCGGCGGCGACCGCCGCCGCGACGTCGCCGAGCCGCTCGCCCGCCTGCACCGCCTGGAATGATTCGGACTCGAACGTGCCGGCCCGCACCTGGGCGGCGACCCGCTCGTGCGCGTCGCGGAACGGGACGCCTGCGGTGACGAGCGCCTCGGCGGCGTCGGTGGCGAGCAGCAGTGGATCGGAGGCCGCGGCAGCGAGGCGGCCGCGGTCGAAGTCGATCCCGCCGACGAGCGCGCCGAGAGCGCCGAGCGCGCCGGCCAGGTCCTTGCGCGCTGCGAACACCGGCGGCTTGTCCTCCTGGAGGTCGCGGTCGTACGCCAGCGGGAGCGACTTGACCGTCGCGAGGAGCCCGGTCAGGCGGCCGATCGCGGTCCCGGCCTTGCCGCGCGCGAGCTCGGCGACGTCGGGATTCAGCTTCTGGGGCATGATCGACGACCCGGTTGCGGCTTCCTCCGGCAGCCGCGCGAAGCCGAACTCGCTGGTCGTCCAGAGCACGAGCTCCTCGCCGATCCGCGAGAGGTGCACGAAGCACACGGTGACTGCGTAGAGGTAGTCGAGCGCGAAGTCGCGGTCCGCGACGGCGTCGAGCGAGTTGCGCATCGCGTTCGGCGGCGCGGGCAGGGGCAGCGTCGAGCCGGCGAGGGCGCCCGCGCCGAGCGGTGACGGCCCGGCCTGCGCGCGCGCGAACGCGAAGCGAGCGCGGTCACGTTCGAGCATCTCCGCCCAGGCGAGCAGGTGATGCCCGAGCGTCACGGGCTGCGCGCGCTGCAAATGGGTATAGCCGGGCATCGGCGTCGACGCCTCGGCGGCCGCCCGGCCGAGGATCACCTGTGCGAATGCCCCGAGCGCGGCCTCGGCCTGGCCGCTCGCGTCGGCGACGTAGAGGCGGAACGCCGCGGCGACCTGGTCGTTGCGCGACCGCCCCGCGTGGATCTTCCGGCCGACCTCGCCGAGCTGGCGCTCGATCGAGCTGTGCACGTCCTCGTCGGCCGGCTCGAGCCCCTCGATCGTCGCGAGCGTCGCGGTGACCTCCGCGAGCTCGTCGCCGTCGAGGATTCCGGCTTCGTGCAGGCGATTCGCGTGGAGAAGGGTCGCCTCGAGGTCGTAGGGCAGGAGCTCCGCGTCGTCGGCGCGCAGGAACGACCACACCTCGGGGGCGAGCCGGCTCTCCACGCGGCCCGACCAGAGCGTCACAGCGCCCGCCCCAGCTTCGCGAGCATCGCGCGCGCGTCGGCGATGTCGTTGATCTGAAGGGCGAGCTGCCCGACGCGGTCCTGGGCGGTGAACGCGGTCGCGCTGCGCTCCATGCTCAGCCGCTCGGGGTCGTAGGTGACCCCCTCGCCGGTCGTGTCGAGGATCGTGTAGTCGTCGCCGCGACGCAGCTCGATCGTGACCTCGCCGGTAATCACGGAGGCGACGAAGCGCTGCAGCGAGTCGCGCAGCATCAGCGCTTGGAGGTCGAACCAGCGGCCTTCGTAGAGCAGCCTGCCGAGCCTGCGGCCGTCGACGGCATAGCGCTCGAGCGTCGCTTCGTTGTGGGTCGCGCTCAGCAGCCGCTCGTAGCCGATGTGCAGGAGCGCCAGGCCCGGCGCCTCATAGATCCCGCGGCTCTTCGCCTCGATCACGCGGTTCTCGATCTGGTCCGACGTCCCGAGACCGTGCCGTCCGCCGATCGCGTTCGCTGCCGCGACCAGCTCGACAGGATCCTCGATCGGGGCGTCGTTCAGTGCGACGGGCACTCCCGCCTCGAACGCGATCGTCACCACCTCCGGCTCGATCGCTACGGCTGGGTCCCAGTGCGCGACGCTCATGATCGGCTGCACGATCTTCATCGAGCTGCCGAGCAGCTCGAGGTCTTTAGCCTCGTGTGTCGAGCCGAGCATGTTGGCGTCGGTCGAGTGGGCCCGCTCCGTCGAGCTGCCGTGGGGCAGCCCGCGCTCGGCGAGCCACTCGCTCATCTCGGTGCGGCCGCCCAGCTCGTCGACGAACGCGCTGTCGAGCCAGGGCTTGTAGATGCGCAGCTGCTCGTTCGCGAGCAGCCCGTAGCGGTAGAAGCGCTCGATGTCGTTGCCCTTGTAGGTCGAACCGTCGCCCCAGATGTCCACGCCGTGCTCCGCCATCGCGCGCACGAGCATCGTCCCGGTGACGGCGCGCCCGAGCGGCGTCGTGTTGAAGTAGCGCTTACCTGCGGTCTGAACGTGGAACGCGCCGCATTGGAGCGCCGCGAGGCCTTCGCGCGCGAGCACCTCGCGGCAGTCGACGACGACCGCGTCCTCGGCGCCGTAGAGCCTCGCGCGGTCGGGGATGCCCGACACGTCGAGCTCGTCGGGCTGCCCGAGGTCGGCCGTGAAGGCGTACGGGATGGCGCCGTTTTCGCGCATCCACGCCACGGCACAGCAGGTGTCGAGCCCGCCGGAGAATGCGATGCCGACGCGCTCGCCGACGGGCAGCGAGCCGAGGATGACGCCGAGCGGGGCCGCGCCGACGCTCACGTGTTCCCCTCCAGGTGGTGGCGGAGCTGCGCCGCGAGATCGGTGCCGGTGTGCGGATCGCGCGCGGCGACGAAGACGGTGTTGTCGCCGGCGATCGTGCCTGCGACCTCGGGCAGCGCCGCAGCGTCGATCGCGTCGGCCAGCGCCGCCGCGAGCCCGCGCGGGGTCTGGATCACGAGCAGCGAGCCTGAGGGCATCAGCTCGCCGGCCCACCGGCGCAGCGCGGAGGTGAGCTCGCCGATCCGGCGCAGGTCGGCTGCGCCGGGAAGCGCG
>JALYLO010000095.1 GCA_030774175.1 Actinomycetota bacterium | reverse complement strand
ACCTATCGCCACGACGAGGGCTTCTTCGAGAAGCTGAAGAGCGCGTTCCGCTGAGCCGTCTACGTCGCGTCTCGGTGCAGGTCCTCGAGCGGCGCGCCGAGGAGGCCCGCGCAACGATGATCGAGCTCTTTCCGCAGGGGTTCGAGGAGGTAGAGCACGCGGGAGGTGTCGAGCTCGTCGCCTATACCGACGCCGCCGGTGAGGAGAAGATCTGGCACTTCTTCGGGCCGGCCGAGAGCGCGGAGGTCGAGAGCGGGTGGGAGGAGCGCTGGCGGATGTTCCACCAGCCGGTCCGCGTCGGGAGGCTCTGGGTCGGACCGCCGTGGGAGGAGCCGCCGACGGACGCCCTGCTCGTCGTCGTCGATCCGGGCCGCGCCTTCGGGACGGGCGCGCACCCGACCACGCAGCTTTGCCTCGAGCTCCTGCAGAAGCTCGAGCCGAGCTCGCTGCTCGACGTCGGCTGCGGGTCCGGCGTGCTCACGATCGCGGCGGCGCTCCTCGGCTTCGGCCCGGTCGTCGGGGTCGACGTCGAGCCGGCGTCGATCGAGGCGACGCTCGAAAACGCGAGCGCAAACGGGGTCGAGGTGGAGGCGCGCCTCGTCGCGCGCGACGACGCCCTCCCGCCGGCGGCCACGGTCGTCGCCAACATCTCCCTCCCGGCCGTCCTCGCGTTGCCGGAGCGCACGAGCGGAGACGTGCTCGTCACCTCCGGCTACCTGATGTCGGAGGAGCCGCGGCTGCCCGGGTACGAGCGCGTCGACCGAGTCGCCGTCGACGGCTGGGCCGCCGACGTGCACCGCCGCACCTGAGCCACAGTACGATCACGTCCGTGGCGACGTTCCGCGTCGACTTCCTCGGCTGCAAGGTCTCGCACGCCGACGTACACGAGGTCCGCGAGGCGCTGCTTCGGGACGGCCACGACGAGCAGCGGGACGCCGCCGCCGAGGTCGCCGTGATCAGCACCTGCTGCGTCACGAACGAGGCACTCGCGAAGAGCCGCAAGGCTGCTGCCCGCGCCGCCCGCAGCCACCGCCGCGTCTACCTCACCGGGTGCGCCGCGAACCTGGCGGGTGAGGCGTTTGCGGGGCTCCCCGAGAACGTGACCGTGGTCGCCAAGCGCAGCGAGGAGACAGCCGCGTTCGTGGCCGGCGACGTCGGTGCGATCGGCTGCGTCCAGGCCGACGCGCGGATCGACCGCGTCCGCGCGTTCGTGAAGATCCAGGACGGCTGCTCGTTCAGCTGCAACTTCTGCGTGATCCCGCTCGTGCGCGGCGCGTCTCGTAGCCGCCGCGCCGGCGCCGTTCTCGCCGAGATCCGCCGCCGGGTCGAGCAGGGCCACCGCGAGGTGGTGCTCACCGGCATCAACCTGGGCTGCTTCCGCGACCGTGCCGCCGGGTTCGACCTGCCGCGGCTCGTCCGCGAGGCGGGCGCGACGCCGGGGCTCGAGCGGCTCCGGCTCAGCTCGATCGAGATCAATCACGTCGACGCGTCGCTCGTCGCCGCCTTGCGCGAGACGCCGACCGCGACCAGGCACCTGCACGTCCCGCTCCAATCGGGTGACGACCGGGTGCTGGCCGCGATGCGCCGCCGCTATTCGACCGCCACCTATCTGCGCCGGCTGGAGCCGCTCGCGGGCGAGTTCAACCTGACGACCGACGTGATCGTCGGCTTCCCGGCCGAGGACGACGCGGCGTTCGACGCCACGCTGCGCACCGTCGAGCGGGCCGGCCTGACCAAGGTGCACGTCTTCCCGTACTCGCCGCGGCCGGGCACCGTCACCGAAGCTGCCGACCCGGTCGCGCCCGGCGAGAAGAAGGAACGCAGCGCCCGCCTGCGCGCGCTCTCGCACGAGCTGTGCCTGCGCCGCTGGCAGGGAAAGGTCGGCGCCGACGACACGGTGCTCGTCGACCGGCCCGGCCGCGGCTACGGCGACGACTACACACCGTGGCTCGTCGATGCCCCCGTCGGAGAGCTCGTCCGCGTCCGCGGCGCCGCCGTGACGGAGGAGGGTGTTCGTGCCGAAGCAGCATGACGGCTGCCTCTTCTGCAGCATCGCCCGGGACGGCGCCTACGTGCACAAGGCCAGGGGTTTCGTCGCCATCAACGACATCAACCCGCAGGCCCCGGTGCACCTCCTCGTGCTCCCCGAGCGCCATGTCGATACCTTCCGCGAGATCTCGGAGTTCGATGCCAAGGAGACAAAGCGCATGCTGGAGTTCGTCGCGGAGACCGCGGAGAAGGCCGGGTTGACCGACTACCGGGTGCTGGTCAATGTGGGCGCAAGCGCCGGCCAGACGATCTTCCACATGCACTGGCACATCCTCGGCGGTGGCCCGGAGTCGGACGCGCACGTCCCGGCCGCGGTCGCAACCGCGGTGGCCGAGCAATGAGCGTGCTCGGCCGCCTCGAGGAAGAGGTCAAGGACGCGATGCGCGCGCGCGACAACACGCGTCGCGACGCGCTGCGCCTGATCCTCTCGAGCCTCCGCTCGGCCGCGAAGGAGCTGCAGCGCCCGCTCTCCGATGAGGAGGAGCTCCAGGTCCTCCAGCGCGAGCGCAAGAAGCGCAACGAGGCGGCGGATGCGTTCCGCAACGGCGGCCGCGAGGAGCAGGCGCAGCAGGAGGAGGGCGAGCTCGCGATCCTCGAGGAGTTCATGCCCGAGCCGCTCGCCGAAGAGGAGATCGAGCGGATCGTCGACGACGCGATCGCCGAGAACAAGGCGACGA
>JALYLO010000094.1 GCA_030774175.1 Actinomycetota bacterium | reverse complement strand
CTACCTGACAGACTTCCTCGTACGCTCGTTCGACCGCGTCGTCTGGCGCGGTCTCGGTATCGACCGCCGCCCCGAGCTGCGCGACGACTACTTCCGCCATTACGAACGCGTCGTCTGGCTTGCGCAGTCACCGACCGGCGCGTTGCGCGCGAAGGCGGAGGCCGCCGCTCGAAAGCTTGGCCTGCCGCTCGAAGTCCGTGAGACTGGCGACCACCGGCTCGAACACGCCCTCGAACAACTCGTTGAGGTTTAGTGCCCCTTCCGCAGACATCCGGTTCACCAACATTCACGGAAGGGGTAGTGCCCCTCCCGCAAACATCCGGCGCGCCCTCGCCCGCGATCACGCGGCGCGCTGACGCGTCCTCGGTCGCCCCGATAGAACACCGCTATCGGGGCTTCCTGCGTCCTTGCATCGCTTGGTGCTCGCAACCGAGTGCATCGCCAACATTCACGGAAGGGGCACTGTGCTGATCAACGAGCTGCCGCGGTACGAGATCCTCGACGAACACTCGATGCAGGAGCTGGTGCGCGGGTGGCGGCGCATCGTCAGCGAGATCGGCATCGACTTCCTGCACGACGACGCGATCGCCGTGCTCGAGGCCGCGGGGCAGAAGGTGGAGGGGCAGGTCGTCAAGTTCGACCCCGACTGGATCCTCGAGCAGGTCGCGAAAGCGCCGCGCGAGTTCGATCTCCAGGCCCGCAACCCGGCCAACAACATTCATATCGGCGGCAGGCACATGGCGTTCGGCGCCGTCTACGGCTGCCCCTTCGTGCGCGAGGGGATCGAGCGCCGTGAGGCGACGTACGCCGACTACGAGAACCTGGTGCGGCTCGCGCAGGCGTTCCCGCAGCTCGACACGCCGGGCGGGACGATCTGCGAGCCCAACGACAAGCCGCTCGACTCGCGGCACCTCGACATGGTCTACGCGCTGTTGACCCTCTCCGACAAGCCGTTCATGGGCTCGGTCACGTCGGGCCCGAATGCGCTCGACACGCTCGCGCTGGCGGAACTGGTCTTCGGGAAGGAGTCGCTCGAGGAGACGCCGGCGATCATCTCGCTGATCAACGTCAACTCACCCTTGCGCTACGACGACCGCATGCTCTCGGCGCTGCTCGAGTACGCGCGCGCGAACCAGGCGCTCGTGATCACGCCGTTCCTGCTGATGGGGGCGATGTCGCCCGTCTCGGTCGCGGCGTCGCTCGCGCAGCAGGTCGCCGAGGCGCTCGCCGGCATCGCGCTCGTGCAGACGATCCGGCCGGGCGCGCCCGTCGTCTTCGGCTCGTTCCTTTCGAACACCGATATGCAGTCCGGCTCGCCGAGCTTCGGCACCCCCGAGTCGGCGGTCGGACTGCTCTGCACCGGCCAGATCGCACGCCACTACGGCCTGCCGTTCCGCGGCGGCGGCGCGCTCACGTCGTCGCAGACCGTCGATGCGCAGGCGGCCTACGAGGCGGCGATGACGCTGTGGCCGACGTTCCTCGCCGGCACGAACTTCGTCATGCACTCCGCGGGTTGGCTCGAGTCCGGGCTCGTCTCCTGCTACGAGAAGTTCGTCGTTGACGTCGAGCTGCTGCGGATGCTTCACCACGTCTTCCAGCCGCTGCAGATCAACGAGGAAACGCTTGCCTACGGCGCTCACCAGGAGGTCGGCCAGGGCGGTCACTTCCTCGGTGCGGTGCACACGCTCGAGCGCTTCCGGGAGTGCTTTTACCGGCCGCTCCTCTCCTCGACGGAGAACTACGAACGGTGGAACAAGAAGGGCGGCAAGGACGCCGCCGCGCGCGCGTCCGACGTCTGGCACAAGACACTCGAGGACTACGTCGAGCCCGAGCTGGATCAGGGGCTCAAGGACGAGCTGAAGGCGTACGTGGACCGCAGGCGGACCGAGCTTGGCGACTAGGAGTTCCAGCAGCACCGGGAGTTTCAGCAGCGCCGGGATGTTCGTCGACGGCCGCTGGACAGCGTCGCTTTCCGGCGAGACGTTCACGGCCGACTCGCCCGCGACGGGCGAGGCGATCGGCGAGGTGCCGCGGGGCGCACGCGAGGATGCGCAGCTCGCGATCGCGGCTGCCAACCGCGCGGCGCGAGCGTGGTCGCGCCTGACGGCATTCGAGCGTGCCGCCGCCATGAACCGGGTCGCCGACGCCGTCGAGCGCCGGCGCGATGAGCTCGCCCACACACTGACACTCGACCAGGGCAAGCCGCTGCACGAGTCGCGGGACGAGGTCGAGGAGCTGATCGCCTACTGGCGCAACGCGGCGGAGGACGGCAAGCGGCTCGAGGGGCGTCTCGCCAACTCGATGTCGCCCGGCAAGCGCGTCTTGCTCGTGCGCCGCCCGCGCGGCGTGATCGGCGTGATCACGCCGTGGAACTGGCCCTACACGATGCCTGCCGAGCTGATCGCGCCCGCCCTCGCCTCGGGGAACACCGTCGTCTGGACGCCGGCTTCGACCAC
>JALYLO010000093.1 GCA_030774175.1 Actinomycetota bacterium | reverse complement strand
TCGTGAAGATCGACGAGCTCCACTTCCACCGCTTCAACTCGACGCCGCTCGAAACCAACGGTGCGCTCGTCGAGTACAACCGTGGCACCGGGCAGTGGACGATCCATACGAACAACCAGTTCCCCGGATTCGCCGCGATCATGATGGGCCCGGCGATGCGGACGGGGCTCGACAAGCTCCGCTTCGTCACGCAGGACATCGGCGGCGGCTTCGGCAACAAGATCACGTCCCACCCGCAGCTCGTCGCCTGCTGCCTGCTCGCCCGCAAGCTCGGCCGCGCAGTCCAGTGGACGGAGTGGCGGACCGACTTCCACTCGTCGATGTCGCACGGCAACGAGCGCTGGTTCCAGGACACCGAGGTCGCGGTCAGAAGCGACGGCACGCTGCTCGGGTTCCGGACGAAGGCGCTCGACGACGCGGGTGCGTGGCTGCGCTACGAGCCGCTCGGCGGCGTGATCTGGGCGCAGGTGACGCCCGGCATGTACCGCTGGCGTCACATCAGGCTCGAGTTCACGCAGGTCGCCACCAACAAGGCGCCGGTGTCGCCGAATCGCGGCTACTCGCGGATGCAGCACCTCTGGTTCACCGAGCGGATCATCGACATCGTCGCGCAGGAGCTCGACCTCGATCCGGTCGAGGTGCGCAAGCGCAACTACATCCGCGCCGAGGACATGCCGTACGAGACGCCCAACGGCTGCGTCTACGACTCGGGCGACTACGCCAAGATGCTCGACATCGGCCTCGACCTGATCGGCTGGGACGAGCGCGAGGCGCGCCGGGCCGAGGCCGCGTCGCGCGGGAAGCTGCTCGGGGTCGGCATCGGCTCGACCCTCGACTCGGGCACGAACAACTTCGGCCAGTCGCGCATGATCAACCCGGAGCTCCAGTTCTCCGGCAACAACGAGGTCGCGACGGTGAAGCTCGACATCTTCGGCGAGATCGTCGTCACGCTCGGCACGACACCCCAGGGCCAGGGGCACGAGACCACGGCAGCCCAGGTCGTCGCCGACATCCTCCGGTGCTCGACGGACGACGTGCACGTCCGCGCCGGCCACGACTCGTACTGGAACTCGCACGCCGGCTTCTCGGGGACGTATGCCTCCCAGTTCGCGGTCACGGGACTGAGCGCGGTCAAGGGCGCGACGGACATGCTCGCCGCCGAGATCAAGAAGCTCGCGTCCGCCGTCTTCGGGGGCGTCCCCGAGGAGGCGCTCGAGCTGGCCGAGGGCACGGTCCGCATCAAGGACAATCCGGACGCCGTGCTCCCCTTCATGGCCTGCGGCGCGATCATCAATGCGAACAACGCAGGCCTGCCCGAGGATCTCGATGTGACGCTGAACTGCCGCTATGTCTACCGGCCGCCGTTCGAGGTGCCGGACGTGGAGAAGAAGTTCGGCAACCTGACGCTGACGTACGCCGCGCAGGTGCACGTCGCGGTCGTCGAGATCGACCCCGAAACGGGCTACTACGACATCGTCGACTACGCGGCGGTCGACGACTGTGGCAAGCGCATCAACCCGCAGATCGTCGAAGGACAGGTGATGGGCGCAACCGCTCAGGCGCTCGGCGCCGTCGTGCACGAGCAGTTCGTCTACGACGAGGACGGGAACCTGCTGACACCGAACTTCTACGACTACCACGTGCCGCACGCGCTCGACATGCCACCGCTTCGAACCGGCTACGTCGAGAGCCCGTCGCCGTTCACCGCGCTCGGGACGAAGGGCATGGGCGAGGGAGGAGGCGCCGGGATCCACGCGGTGTGCGCGGCCGTGCAGGACGCGCTCCGGGCTCACGGAGGTGCGATCGTGGCCGACAGCGCGAACCCGTATCACAAGGTTTGGGACCTGCTGCGTCATCCGGAGCAGACGCGGAAGCTCGTCTCCGTGGTCGACGCGTGAACGTCTCGGGCGAGCGCACCTTCGACGCTTCGCTCCAGTCCGTCTGGGACGTCCTGAACGACCCGGCCTCGATGGCGAAGACCATGCCCGGCGTCCAGAGCTTCGACGTGCACGACGCGGAACGGTGGACCGCGAACGTGAAGATCCCACTCGGGCTCGGCGGCCTGAAGATGAAGATCGACATGACGAAGACGGAGGAGCGGCCGCCCGAGTTCGCGAAGCTGAAGATCAAAGGCACCGGCGTCGGCGCGATGCTGAGCATGGAGACGTCGTTCGAGCTGAGCGAGGCGGGCACCGGCACGTCGATGAAATGGGCGGCCGACGTGAGGCTCGCGGGCCCCGTCGGCTCGATGGGCCAGCGCGTGCTCCAGCCGATCGTCAACCAGCAGGTGCAGCACGTGCTGACGGCCCTCGAGCTCGAGGTGAAAAACGCGGCCGCCGGGCCGCCGCCGTCCGAGGGACCGAAGGACTAAGGAGCTCGGGACGGTGGCCGTGCCCTTCCGCATCGGCGTGATGCAGTTGACGATGGAGCCGCTCGACGAGATGCTCGCGTCGGCGCGCGTGATGGACGCCGCGGGCTTGGACACGATCTGGCTCGCGGAGGCGTATCCCTGGTGGCGCAAGCACGGGATGGAGGCGCGCTCCTC
>JALYLO010000092.1 GCA_030774175.1 Actinomycetota bacterium | reverse complement strand
ACGTCGGTGCACGGCTGTCGATCGAGCCGGGCGTCGAGCTCGGCTGGTCGAAGTGGGTCGGCGACCGCGGCGATTCGATCTCGATCGAGCACTACGGCGCGTCGGCTCCGGGCGCGACCGTGCTGTCGGAGTTCGGCTACAACGTCGACAACGTCGTCGCCCGCGCGGTGGCGCTTCTGGAACGCGTGGTATGAAGGTCGGGGTCGCCTTTGATCATCGCGGCGTCCACCTGCGGGACGCCGTGCTCGGGACGCTCGCCGGCCACGAGGTCGTCGACTTCGGTGCCGACACCGACGCGGTGCGGATCGACTACCCCGACAAGGCTCGCGAGCTGGGCGAGGCGATCCAGCGCGGCGAGGCGGAGCGCGGCATCCTCGTCTGCGGGTCGGGCGTCGGTGCGTCGGTCGCCGCCTGCAAGCTGACCGGCATCCGCGCGGCGATCTGCCACGATTCCTACAGCGCCCATCAGGGGGTCGAGCACGACGACATGAACGTGCTGTGCCTCGGCTCGGAGGTCGTCGGTCCCTCGCTGGCGCGCGAGCTCGTGAGCGCATTCTTGAACGCGACCTTCGACGGCGGGGAGCGCTATGTGGCGCGCCTGCTGAAGGTCGCTGAGATGGAAAGGACGATGAAACATGGCAAAGTCACGGCTGCATGAGCTCGCCGAGCGGGGCCAGTCGATCTGGTTCGACACGCTCTCGCGGAAGCTGATCGAGACCGGCCGGCTGAAGGAGATGATGGCCGAGGACGCCGTCACGGGCGTTACCTCGAACCCATCGATCTTCCAGAAGGCATTGTCGGAAGGCGACGCGTACGACGAGCAGATGAAGGAGCTCCTGACCGAGTCGGACGACCCCACCGAGATCTTCTTCGGGCTTGCGCTGGAGGACATCCGCAACGCGTGCGACGTGCTGCGGCCGGCCTATGACGCGGCGGGCGGGAACGACGGCTACGTCTCGATGGAGGTCGAGCCCGGGATCGCCTATGACACCGAGAAGACGTTCGAGCAGGTTCGCTGGATCGCGAAGGAGGTCGACCGGCCCAACCTGATGGTGAAGATCCCGGCGACGATGGCCGGCCTGCCGGCGATCGAGGACTGCACGGCCAAGGGCACGTCGGTGAACATCACGCTGATCTTCTCGCTCGAGCGCTACAAGGCGGTCGTCGAGGCCTACCTCCGCGGGCTCGAGCGGCTGGTCGCGGCCGGCGGCGACCCGTCGAAGATCGCGTCGGTCGCGTCATTCTTCGTCTCTCGGGTGGACACCGAGGCGGACAAGCGGCTCGAGGCGCTCGGCAACTCGAAGCTTCAGGGCAGGCTGGCGATCGCCAACGCGAAGCTCGCCTACCAGCACTACCTCCGGTCCTTCTCCGGGCCCCGCTGGGAGTTTCTCGAGGGCAAAGGCGCGCGCAAGCAGCGTTGCCTGTGGGCATCCACCTCGACGAAGAACCCCGAGTACCGCGACGTGATCTATGTCGAGGAGCTGATCGGGCCGGACACCGTCAACACCATGCCGCTCGAGACGATCGAGGCGTTCCAGGATCACGGCGAGGTGCGCGGAGACACGGTGCTCGACGGCATCGACGAGGCCCGGAAGCTCCTGGTCGAGCTGCGCGACGCGGGCGTCGACTACGACGACGTCGTCGAGACCCTCGAGCTGGAAGGCGTGCAGAAGTTCGCGGACGCGTTCGACCAGATCACCGACAGCATCCGCGCCAAGCGCGAGTCGCTGGCCGCCGCATGAGTGAGGGGATCGTCGAGCGCATCTGGTCGCGCGACCCGACCGTCTGGACCGGCTCCGACGAGGCGAAGTGGCTCGGCTGGCTCGACGAGCCCTCGCGGATGCGCGAGGACGTCGACCTGCTGCTCCAGTTCGCGGACTCGCTGGTCGACCGCATCGACGCGTTCGTGCTCCTCGGCATGGGCGGCTCGTCGCTCGCCCCCGAGGTCCTTAGGCAGACGTTCCGTCAGGAGACCTTCCACGTCCTCGACACCACCCACCCGCAGGCGATCCGCGACCTCGAGGCGAAGCTCGATCTGTCCCGCACGCTCTTCGTCTCGGCGTCGAAGTCGGGCTCGACGCTCGAGACGCGCTCGCATACCGACTACTTCTGGGATCGGAGCCCTCGAGGAGATAACTGGGCTGCGATAACCGACCCGGGCTCCGATCTGGAGAAAGTTGCGCGCGAGCGTGAGTTTGCCGCCGTTTTTCCCGGCGAGCCGACCATTGGCGGCCGCTACTCGGCGCTCTCGCCCTTCGGGATGGTGCCGGCTGCGCTGATGGGGATCGATGTCGCGGTCCTGCTCGGGCGCGCCCAGGAGATGGCGGACGCCTGCCGGCTCGCCGAAGGCAACCCGGGGCTCGACCTGGGACTGGCACTCGGAGAGGGCTGGCAGGAGGGCCACGACAAGATTTGCATCGCGCCGAGCTCCGGCGGCTTTGGGCTCTGGGCCGAGCAGTTGCTCGCGGAGTCGACCGGCAAGCAGGGGAAGGGCCTGATCCCCGCGCCGGGAGAGCCGGCCGACGGGCCTGACCGGCAGGCCCAGGAGGTGCGCTTGAGCGGCGAGTACGAGCTCGCCCAGGAGTTCTTCCGGTGGGAGTTCGCCACTGCCGTCGCGGGCGCGATCCTCGGGATCAACCCCTTTGACCAGCCCGACGTGCAGTCGGCGAAGGACAAGACGCGGCAGATCTTGGCCTCCGGCCAAGATCCGCTAGTGGAACCGCAAGGCTCGGTCGAAGAGCTCTTTGCACAAGCCGAGGACGGTGACTACGTCGCGATCTTGGCCTTCGTCAATCCCACCGCCGAAGCCGAGGCCAAACTAGCCGAGCTCGCCGAGCGAGCTCGGCAGGCGACCGGGTGCGTCGTGACGCACGGGTTCGGGCCCCGCTACCTGCACTCGACCGGGCAGCTGCACAAGGGCGGGCCGGCCACCGGGCTGTACCTCCAGGTCGTCGACGATACCGGCGCCGAGCTCTCGATCCCCGGGCAGAGCTTCGGGTTCGGGCAGCTGATCCGCGCGCAGGCGGCGGGCGATTTCGAGTCGCTCGAGGAGCGTGGCCGTCGGGTCGCGCGCATCCGATTGGAGGGAAGCTGATGCAACTCGGCATGGTGGGACTCGGCCGCATGGGCAGCGGCATGACGAAGCGGCTCGAGCAGCACGGGCACGAGGTCAAGACCTACGACCCGAAGGTCCCTTCGACGGCGAAGACGCTGGGCGACCTGAAGCGGCAGCTCGACACACCGCGTCACGTCTGGATGATGATCCCCGCCGGCGAGATCACCGAGAAGACCTTCCGGCAGCTGCTGAAGATCCTCGAGCCCGGCGACACGATCGTCGACGGCGGTAACTCGAACTTCCGCGACTCGCAGCGCCGCTACAAGGAGGCGCGCAAGCAGAAGATCTCGTTCATCGACGTTGGCGTTTCGGGCGGTGTCTGGGGGCTCGAGGTCGGCTTCTGCCTGATGGCGGGCGGCGATCGGGCCACGGCGAAGCGGCTGGAGCCGGTCTTTCACGCGCTCGCCCCCGCAGACGGCTATTCGCACGTCGGGCCGTCGGGCGCAGGGCACTTCGTGAAGATGGTGCACAACGGGATCGAGTACGGCCTGATGCAGGCCTACGCCGAAGGGTTCGAGGTGATGAAGTCCTCCGAGTTCGAGCTCGACCTGCACGAGATCGCGGGTATCTGGCGCTACGGCTCGGTCGTCCGGTCCTGGCTCCTCGAGTTGCTGCACGGTGCTTTCGAGAAGGAGGGGGGCGAGCTTCAGAAGATCCGCGGCTTCGTCGAGGACTCGGGCGAGGGGCGCTGGACGATCGCCGAGGCAATCGCCGAGGACGTCCCCGTACCGGTGATCACCGCTGCGCTCTTCGCCCGGTTCGCGTCGCGCCAGGACGAATCGTTCGCCGCGAAGGTCAACGCCGCGCTCCGCAATCAGTTCGGTGGTCACGCCGTGAAGGCGGTGGCGAAGGCGAAAGCGCAGTCGCAGGATCCTCGCGCGTGACGACGCCCGTCGAACAGGCGAACCCGCTCCTCGAAGGGCTGCGCCTGCGGCGCCGTCCCGATCCCTGCATCCTCGTCATCTTCGGCGCGTCCGGCGACCTGACGTCGAAGAAGCTGATGCCGGCGCTCTACGAGCTCGCGACCCGGAAGCTTCTTCCGGAGCACTTCGCGGTCGTCGGCGCGGCGCGCAGCGAGGAGAGCGACGACGAGTTCCGCGATCGGATGAAGCAGGCGGTAGCAGAGCACGCGCGGGACGCGTTCGAGCAAGAGTCGTGGGACGAGCTCGCAGCGGGCATGCACTACCTGACGCTGGACTTCTCGGACGAGGCGGCCGAGGACCGGCTCGCCGAGCTCCTCACGGCGCTCGACTCCGAGCGGGGGACGCTGGGGAACCGGATGTACTACTTTGCGGTCCCACCGAGTGCCATCGGGACGCTCGTCCAGGAGATCGGGAAACGCCGCGGCGCCACAGGGTGGGTGCGGCTGATCATCGAGAAGCCGTTCGGTCACGATCTCGCCTCCGCACGGGCGCTGAACGAGCAGATCAAGCAGCACTTCACGGAGGCGGAGGTCTTTCGAATCGACCACTACCTCGGCAAGGAGACCGTCCAGAACATGCTCGCGCTGCGGTTCGCGAACGGCATCTTCGAGCCGATCTGGAACCGCCAGTTCATCGACCATGTTCAGATCACCGTCGCGGAGTCGATCGGCATCGAGTCGCGCGCCGGTTACTACGAGGCGGCAGGCGCGATCCGCGACATCTTCCAGAACCACCTGCTCCAGCTCGTCGCGATCACGGCGATGGAGCCTCCCATCGACTTCACGGCCGACTCGGTGCGCAACGAGAAGGTGAAGGTCCTGAAGTCGCTGCACACGCCGGGGCCGAAGCACGTCGTGCGCGGGCAATACGGCCCGGGGTTCGTCGAGGGCGAGGAGGCGAAGGGCTACCGCGAGGAGGACGGCGTCGCGCCCGGCTCGCAGACCGAGACATTCGTCGCCGCGAAGCTCTTCGTCGACAACTGGCGCTGGGCGGACACGCCCTTCTACGTGCGGATGGGCAAGCGGCTCGCCCGTCGCGAAACGACGATCGGGATTCAGTTCAAGCGCGCGCCGCATCCGCCGTTCGAGGACGGTGCCGCCGAGGGGCTGCGACCGAACGTGCTGCTGATCCATGTGCAGCCGAACGAGGGCGTCTCCCTTGCGATCGGCGCCAAGGTGCCGGGTCAGGGCATGACGATCCGCACCGTGCACATGGACTTCCTCTACGGCGGCGCCTTCCGGGAGGGCCTGCCGGACGCATACGAACGGTTGATCCTCGACGCGATGCTCGGCGACGCGACCCTCTTCACCCGTTCGGACGAAATCGATGAGCAATGGGCCCTTGTCGATGCGGTGGTCGCATTCTGGCAGCGAGACCGTCCGAACTTCCCGAACTACGCCGCAGGGACGTGGGGGCCTGCGACAGCCGACGAGTTGCTGCACCGCGACAACCGCTCGTGGAGGCGCCATTGACGAGCTCGCCGTCGATCGAGGAAAATTGGACGGGCGAGGACGTGACGGTCTCCGGGATCGAGCGTGAGCTGGCACGGCTGCGTGACGCGACCTCGACGGCGGGCGGCCAGCCGAACCTGCGCACGTCGGTGATGACGCACATCGCCTGGGTGCCGCCCGACTGGAAGGACGTCGCCGAGGAGACGCTCGCGGGGATGGCGGAGCGCCATCCGTCTCGGACGCTGCTGCTCGTGCCGCGGGCGGATGAGCCGGACGGAATCGATGCGCACCTTTCGATCCGCTGCTTCCCGGTCGGCGACCGGGCGGTGTGCGGCGAGGTGATCGAGCTCGCGCTGCGGGGGTCGCGCGCGTTCGCTCCGGCCTCGATCGTGCTCCCGCTCCTGATCTCGGACCTGCCCGTGTTCTGCCGCTGGCGCGGCGAGCCCGACTTCGACTCGGTCGAGTTCGACCAGATGGTCGAGATCGTCGACCGGCTCGTAGTCGACTCGAGCGAATGGGACGATCCGCGCTTCGACGAGCTGCGGGCGGTGTTCGGCCGGACCGCGGTCTCCGACATCGCGTGGGCGCGCACCCTGCCGTGGCGCACGGAGCTGGCGCGGTACTGGCCCGGCATCCGCGAGCAGGAGATCCAGATCCGCGGGCCGCTCGCCGAGGCGACGCTGCTGCGCGCGTGGCTGAATGCGCGGCTCGAGCGCGCGATTCGCCCGGTCGCGGAGGCAAGAGAGCTGTCGGTCCGGCTCGGCGGCGAGCCGCTCCCGCCCCCGCGCGACGGCAACCTCGGGCCGAGTGACCTCCTGAGCGCCGAGCTCGACCGTTTCGGCCACGACCCGCTTTATGAGGAAGCAATCCGCGCCGCCGCCGCCGGTGGTGGTGGTGTCTGACGCCCGCCCAAGTTACGAGGCCGGGCTGGGATGCGAAGAGGTGTCAGACACCTTGTCGGAGAGACGCGACAGCGCGCCCTGAGACGGTGTCAGACACCAGCACCATCACCAGCACCATCACCACCATCACCACCGCCACCCACACCACCGAGTAGGGCGACCGCCTCGTCGTGCAGGAGGTCGTTCGTGGCCACGAAGCTGCCGAGCTCCTCGGGCCGGCCCCCCGTGAACGTGCTGCAGCGGCCGCCTGCCTCCTCGACGATGATCTGCACCGGCGCGTAGTCCCATACGTGCAGCACGGAGTCGCAGGCGATGTCGAGCGAGCCCTCCGCGAGCAGGCAGTACTGCCAGAAGTCGCCAAGGCCGCGGTTCGACCACGCCCGCTCTACGATCGTCCGCCAGCCGGCGGGCATCCGTCTTGCCGAGGTCGTCGTCACCGCACAGTCCTCGATGCGTCCGATCGACGACACCCGGCACCGCTCGCCGTTCGCGTACGCACCTCCGCCGCGCAGCGCCCACCAGCGGCGGCCGAGCGCAGGCGCCGACACGAGCCCCAGCTCGACCACCCCGTCGCGTTGCAGCGCGAGCAGCGTCGCCCACACCGGCACGCCGCGGACGTACGACGTCGTGCCGTCGATCGGGTCGACGATCCACTTCACCTCGCCGCCGTCGTCACCGAACTCTTCGCCGAGCACTCCCTCCCCCCGGCCGGACGCGCGCACGCGGTCGCGCACGGCCTCCTCGGCGGCGCGATCTGCCTCCGACACCGGCGAGAGGTCGGGCTTGGTTTCGACGCGGAGGTCGAGCGCGCGGAACCGGCCCATCGTGATCGCGTCGGCGGCGTCGGCGAGCTCGTGCGCGAACGCGAGCGCGTCGGCGGTCACGCCGCGAACAGTTCTTCGAGTGCGGCCTCGAGCGCGAGGCCCGCCGCGAGCACCGCGCTGTCGGCTCCGGGACGGCCGATCACCTGGAGCGATGCCTGAATCCCGTCCTCTGCCACGCCGCACGGCAGTGCCAGGGCCGGCCACCCGAGGGCGTTGAACGGGAAGGTGAAGAGCGTCATCTCGCCGCGGATCTCGATCTCGTTCACGTCGGCGGGGGGCGCCACGAACGGCAGCGTAGGGGCGAGCAGCAGGTCGTGGCCCTCGAGCGCGACCGCCGCCCGTTCGGCGTGCTCGGCGCGCGCAGCGCAAGCAACCTCGACCGCCGGGTCGTCGACGGCGATGCAGCGCTCGATCTTGCCGCGGATGTTGTCGCCGTACAGTTCGGCGTGCTCCGGATAGAGGTCGCGGTGGACGTCGCCGACCTCGCGCTGGAACACCGGATGCACGGCCTCGGCGGTCGGGAAGTCGATGATCGCCCGCCGCGGAAAGAGCGCGGCAGCTTCGAGCACCCGCTCGCGCACGAGCGGCGCACAGCGGTCGGCCCACGCGACGCCGACGCTGACCGCTTCCAGCGACTCGAGCGACGCGACGGCGAAGCCGGGAACCAGCGCCCCCATCAACGTGACGCAACCCGCGACGTCGCTTGCCATCGGGCCCGCGTGGTCGAAGGAGGGTGCGAGCGGGAAGACGCCGTCGATCGGCACGACGTCGAAGCCGGGCTTGAGCCCGACGACGCCGCAGCACGCGGCCGGGATCCGAATCGACCCGCCGGTGTCGCTTCCGAGCGCGCCGTCTGCGAGCCCGGCGGCGAGCGCCGCGGCCGAGCCGCCGCTCGAGCCCCCCGCGGTGTGGCCCGCGAAGGCCGGGTTGGGGACGATGCCGTAGTGCAGGTTCTGCGACGTGACGCCGTACGCGAACTCGTGCAGGTTCGCCTTGCCGACGTTCACCCACCCGGCGGCTTCGAGCCGTCGCACCGACCCGGCGGAGTCGGTCGGGACGTTGTCGGCGAACACCGCCGAGCCGTAGGTCGTACGGATGCCGGCAGTGTCGAACAGGTCCTTGACGGCGAGCCGGAGTCCCGCGGGGCCAGGCCCCAGTTCCGTGATCCAGATTCCCTGCACGCGCGAAGGAAGACGGGCTAGTCGAGCCAGAGGTAGATGAGCGCGACGCCGACCGTGCCGCCGAAGAGCACGCAGACCAGACCGAAGAGCGCCCAGCCCCACTGGAGGTTCTTGCGCGCGATCGCGGCGTCGGACAGCGGCTCCACCGTCAGACCGCCACGTCCAGAGCCATCGCGGTGAAGAGGAGCGCGAGATAGAGGAGGGAGAAGTGGAAGAGGCGCACGGCCGCGACGCGCTCCATCGTCCGGCGGAGCTCGAGCGCATACCAGGCGAAGACCGCGCCGAGCGCCGCGGCCGAAAGACCGTAGACGATGCCGAAGATACCGAATGCGACCGGCGCGAGCGACACCGCAACGAGGACGGCGGTGTACAAGACGATCTGGCGGGCGGTCTCGCGGTCACCCTTCGCGACAGGCAGCATCGGCACGCCGGCGCGTGCGTAGTGCTCCTTGATCATCAGCGCGAGCGCCCAGAAGTGCGGCGGCGTCCACACGAAGACGACGGCGAACATGACGAGAGCCGCCCAGCCGAGATGCCCGCTCGCGCCGGCGTACCCGACGAGCG
>JALYLO010000091.1 GCA_030774175.1 Actinomycetota bacterium | reverse complement strand
TGGGCGGCGATCCGGACGCGCTTCTTCTGCTGCTGGATGTTCGGCATGGTCGAAAAAAAGCCCGCTGCGCGGGCGCAGCGATGGTAGCAGAGCCCTCTTTCCGCCGCCCGCCCGCGTAACGTTCGGCGGCGTGGCCGACGACGCGACGACGCCCGGGCCGGCAGAGACGGGGGCTCCCGCCGCGACCCCGGTCTCGGAGAGGCCCGTCCGCCGGCTCGCGCTCTCGACGGCGATCTTCTCGTTCGCGACCGGCATCTCCCGGCTACTGGGCCTTGTGCGTGAGGTCGTCGCCAAGAACTACTTCGGTGTCCAGGGGCCGGTGAACGCCTTCCAGATCGCGTTCCTCGTCCCGAACACGATCCGCGCCCTCGTTGCCGACGCTGCGCTCTCCTCTGCGTTCGTGCCCGTCTTCAGCGACCTGATCGAGAAGGGCGAGCGGAAGCGCGCGTGGCGCGTTGCATCGACCCTCTTCTGGTTGACGCTGCTCGGCCTCGGCGCGCTCACGGCGCTCTTCGTGCTGGTCGCACCCTGGGTGATGCCGCCGCTCTACCCGCACTACCACCCGCTGCTCGTCGGCCTCTCGCAGGTGCTCTTCCCGATCGTCGCTCTGCTCGGCGTCTCGGGCGTGGTCGTCGGCATTCTCAACACCTACGACGAGTTCTCGATCCCGGCGCTGACGCCCGTCGCCTGGAACCTCGTGATCATCGCGGGACTCGTCTTCGGCGTGCCGCACGTGCACGGCGCCGACCACAAGCTCTACGTCTATGCCGGATCGATCCTCGCGGGGACGGTCGTGCAGGTGCTGCTCCCGATCCCGTGGCTCCGTGGCAAGGACGGGCAACTGCGGCTCGTGATCGACTGGCGGGACCCGGCGGTCAAGCAGATCTTCAAGCTGATGCTCCCGGTCACCCTCGGGCTCGGCCTGATCAATATCAACGCGCTGATCGACGGCGTGGTCGGCGGCTGGCTCGTGACGTCGAACGCGCCGTCGGAGATCGACGCGGCGTTTCGCATCTACATGCTGCCGCAGGGGATGTTCTCCGTCGCGGTCGCGACTGTCCTCTTCCCGTCGCTTGCGCGGTTCGCGGCGCGCGGCGACATGCAGGGCTTCCGCTCGACCGCCGAGCTCGGGTTGCGGCAGATCGCGTTCCTGCTCGTGCCGGCGAGCGTCGTCTCGGCCGTTCTCGCCGAGCCGATCACGCGGCTGATCTACCAGCGCGGCGCGTTCACGCCTGGGCAAACGCCGATCGTCGCAGCGTGCCTCGCCGCGCTCTCGCTCGGCCTCGCCTTCAACGGGACGATGCTGATGCTGAACCGGGCGTTCTTCAGCCTGCAGGAAAACTGGCTGCCGACCTCGGTGGCGCTCGCGAACCTGTTCGTGAACCTGATCCTCGACATTGCGTTCTCGCCGCTCGGGACGTGGGGCATTCCGCTCGCCACCTCACTCGTGAACATCGCGGGCACCGTCGCGCTGCTCGCCCTGCTTCGCCGTCGTCTCGGCCGGATCGGCTTCGGCGAGATCGCCGCGTCGTTCGTCAGAATCGTCGGTGCGGCGGCGGTCGCCGGCGGCATCGCCTTCGCCGTCTGGAAGGTGCTCGACGACCTCGTCGGGCGCTCGCTCGGCGGACAGCTCCTCTCGCTCGTCCCGGCTCTAACGGCCGCCACCGTCGCCTATCTCGCCGCGGGAAAACTCCTGCGGGTACGTGAGATGCAGGCGCTACTCTCCTTGCGGAGCCGGCCTCGGCGCGGCTGATACGCCATGGACCAGGAGCACATCCGCAACTTCTCGATCATCGCGCATATCGACCACGGCAAGTCGACGCTCGCCGACCGCATCCTCCAGCTGACGGACACCGTCTCGGCGCGCGAGATGCGCGACCAGCTGCTCGACTCGATGGATCTCGAGCGCGAGCGGGGCATCACGATCAAGGCACAGGCGGTGCGCGTGCAGTGGAAGGGCCACCAGCTGAACCTGATCGACACGCCGGGCCACGTCGATTTCACCTACGAGGTCTCCCGCTCCCTCCAGGCCTGCGAGGGTGCGCTGCTCGTGGTCGACGCCGCGCAGGGGATCGAGGCGCAGACGCTCGCGAACGCCTACCTGGCGATCGAGAACAACCTCGACATCGTGCCAGTCGTAAACAAGATCGATCTCCCCGCCGCCGATCCGGAGCGGGCCTCGGCCGAGGTCGCGGATCTGATCGGCGAGGACGCCGACCGCGTGCTGCGCATCTCTGCGAAGACGGGACAGGGCGTAGCCGAGGTGCTCGACGCGATCGTCGAGCGGATCCCGCCGCCGTCGGGTGACCGGGACTCTCCCGGCCGCGCGCTCATCTTCGACTCGTCGTACGACCAGTACCGCGGCGTCGTCGCGTTCGTGCGCGTCGTCGACGGTGCCTTCCGCCCGCGAGAATGGCTGCGCGCGATGGCGCTCGGCACACGCTTCGAGGCGCAGGAGATCGGATTCATGTCGCCCACGAACCGCCCGGTGCAGGAGCTCAGTGCGGGCGAGGTCGGCTACGTGATCACGGGCCTGAAGGACGTCTCCGAGCTCCGCGTCGGCGACACGCTCACCTCCGATCGCGGCGGCGCCGCCAAGCCGCTGCCGGGCTACAAGGACGTCAAGCCGATGGTCTTCGCCGGCCTCTTCCCGACGGACTCCGACGCGTATCCGGAGCTGCGCGACGCCCTCGAGCGGCTGAAACTGAACGA
>JALYLO010000090.1 GCA_030774175.1 Actinomycetota bacterium | reverse complement strand
GAACAACGACCGGCGCGGACGCTTCGACCACATGGAGTACCTCTCGCCCGAGCGCGTGCACCTCACCTACGAGCTGCCGCTCGGCGAGATCGTCCTCGACTACTACGACCAGCTGAAGTCGCGCACGCGCGGCTACGCGAGCTTCGACTACGACATCACCGGCTTCCAGCCCGGCAACCTCGCCCGCGTCGACATCCTCGTCGGCGGCGAGCCCGTCGACGCGCTCTCGCTGATCGTGCACCGCGATTTCGCGTACGAGCGCGGGCGGCAGCTCGTCGAGAAGCTCAGGGAGGAGATCCCGCGCCAGATGTTCGACGTTGCGATCCAAGCGGCGATCGGCGCGCGCGTGATCGCGCGCGAGACCGTGAAGGCGCGTCGCAAGGATGTGCTCGCGAAGTGCTACGGCGGCGATATCAGCCGCAAGCGGAAGCTGCTCGAGAAGCAGAAGAAGGGCAAGAAGCGGATGAAGAACGTCGGCGGCGTTGAGGTGCCCCAGGAGGCGTTCCTCGCGGTGCTCAACTTGAACGAGCCGTCGAAGCGTTAGAGCCGGTGGCGCTCGAGATGAGGGCACGGTGCGAGCGCTGCGGCCGGTCGCTCACACCGGCAGGCGAGGCGGCGATCTGCACCTTCGAGTGCACCTTCTGCCCCGACTGCGCCAACGAGCTCGACCACGTCTGCCCGAACTGCGGCGGCGAGCTCGTGGCGCGCCCGCGCCGCAATGCGCCGGCTGGTTGATTCCGAACAACCGTCGTAGGATCGGCTGCAGGTGGCGCTCCTCGACCTGAGACCTGCTCAGAGTGATCTCGACCCGATCGAGCTCGGCTCTCGCGACGAGTTGGGCGCGCTCCAGCTGGAGCGGCTCAAGTGGTCGCTCCACCATGCCTACGAGAACGTCGCCCACTACCGCGGTCGTTTCGACGACGCCGGCGTCCATCCGGACGACTGCCGGAGCCTCGAGGATCTCGCGCGCTTTCCCTGTACGACGAAGGAGGATCTTCGCTCGACCTATCCGTTCGGGCTGTTCGCCGTGGCGCGCGAGCGTGTCGCCCGGATCCACGCTTCGAGCGGCACGACCGGTAGCCCCACCGTGGTCGGTTACACGCAGGCCGACCTCGATATGTGGGCGGAGGTCGTCGCACGGTCGATTCGAGCCTCCGGCGGTCGGCCCGGCGACCGCGTCCACGTGGCCTACGGCTACGGCCTCTTCACCGGCGGCCTGGGCGCCCACTACGGCGCGGAGCGTCTTGGCTGCACGGTGATCCCGGTCTCGGGCGGGATGACCGAACGCCAAGTGCGGCTGATCGTCGACTTCGAACCCGACATCATCATGGTGACGCCGTCGTACATGCTCGCGATTCTCGACGAGTTCGAGCGGCTGCAGCTCGATCCGCGGGCGAGCTCGCTGAAGGTCGGGATCTTCGGCGCTGAGCCCTGGACGGGCGAGATGCGCGGCGAGGTCGAGCAGCGGCTGGACATGCACGCGGTCGACATCTACGGCCTGTCGGAGATCATCGGGCCCGGTGTCGCCTGCGAGTGCGTCGAGACGAAGGACGGCCCCCACATCTGGGAGGACCACTTCTACCCCGAGGTGATCGATCCCGAGACCGGGGCGGTCCTGCCCGACGGCCAGCCCGGCGAGCTTGTTTTCACCTCGCTGACCAAAGAGGCCTTGCCGATGATTCGCTACCGGACGCGCGATCTGACCCGGTTGCTGCCGGGAACGGCGCGCACGATGCGGCGGATGGAGAAGGTGACGGGACGCAGCGACGACATGATCATTCTGCGCGGCGTCAATCTGTTCCCGACCCAGGTCGAGGAGCTGATCCTGCGCGTTCCCGGTCTCTCGCCGCACTTTCAGCTCGTGCTCTCCCGGCCGGCACGGCTCGACGAGCTCGCCGTCCGCGTCGAGGCGCGGCCCGGTGCGGCAAGCGCGGCCGAGCGGTTGCGCTCCGGGCAGCTGCTCGGCGCGCTGATCAAGGCGTCGATCGGCGTGACCGCGCAGGTCGACGTGCTCGAACCGAACCTGATCGAGCGCTCGGCGGGGAAGGCCCAGCGGCTGATCGACCTCCGGCCACCGGGCCGGTAGCCGTGACCGGCGCGCGGCACCTCTACGTCCACCTGCCCTTCTGCTCCTCGCGCTGCGGCTATTGCGACTTCGTGACCGTCGTCGGCCGCCACGGCGAGCACGGCCGCTATGTCGGCGCGCTGCTCCGTGAGCTCGAGCTGCGCCGGCAGCTGCTCGCGCCGCGGGTCGAGACGGTCTACCTCGGTGGCGGGACGCCCACCGTCACCGACCCCGCTGCGCTCGAGCGGCTGCTTGGCGCGCTGCCGGCCGCCGCCGAGGCGACGGTCGAGGCGAACCCCGAGACCGTCACCCCGGGGCTCGCGGCTCTCCTTCGACGCTGCGGCGTCGACCGCGTCTCGCTCGGTGCGCAGACCTTCGCGCCACGCCTCCTCGCGGTGCTCGACCGGGTTGCCCGTCCTGACGACGTCCGGCGTGCCGTCTACCGTTTGCGTGATGCCGGTTTTGACAACATCTCCCTCGACCTCATCTACGGGATCCCGGGCCAGAGCACCGCCGACCTCGGCCGCGACCTCGCCCAGGCACTGGCGCTCGAGCCCGAGCACGTCTCCGCGTACGAGCTGGAGGCCAAGCCGGGCACCCGCTTCACGCACGCCCATGGGGCGGAGTTGGAGCGCCAGGCCGGGTCGATGGAGACGTATTTCGAGCGCGTCGTCGTGACGCTGACCGCTGCCGGCTACCGCTGGTACGAGACGGCGAACTTCTGCCGCTCGGCCCAGGGTTTGGTTGCAGACGGTTCGACTGCGGACGGTTCGGCGGCAGGAGGCGTCGCCGGGCGGGACCTGCGGTGCCGGCATAACCTCGGCTACTGGCTCGGGCACGACTACCTCGGCCTCGGCGTGGGCGCCGTCAGCACAATCGAGAACCGGCGCTGGCGCAACGCGCCCTCTCTTGGCCGCTACGTCGCGGCGCTCGAGTCCGGGCGGCTGCCGCCGCACGAGGTCGAAGCTCTGCCGCCGTACGTCCGCGAGACCGAGCGGATCATGCTCGGGCTTCGTCTCGACGAGCCGCTGCCGCTCGCCGGCCTGGAGCGGGCGCTCGACGCCGGGCAGCTCGAGCGTCTCGAGGGCCTCGGTCTGGCCGTGCGCGAGCGGGAAGGCCTCGCGCTGACCGTGCGCGGCCGCTTCCTCGGCGGCGGCGTGACGGCCCGGCTGCTGGCGTAGCCGTCGTGCCGGGTGGCGGCGCGCGGCGCACTCCCGCGCTCCGCCTACCATGGGAGGCATGCAGCTGCTGCTTTCCGGTCGTCAGCGGGACATCCTGCGGCTCGTCGTGGAGGAATACGTCGCCACCGGCCAGCCTGTCGGGTCGCGGGGGCTCGTGGAGCGCGCGGGGCTCGGCGTCTCGCCGTCGACGGTTCGCCACGAGCTCGCCGAGCTCGAGCGGATCGGCCTGCTGATGCACCCGTACACCTCGGCCGGGCGCATCCCGACCCAGTCCGGCTACCGGCTCTTCGTCGACGAGCTCCTGAGCCGGGAGGAGCAGAGGCCGGCGGAGTTCCCGCTCGGGCTGCCCGGTGAGCACCCCGAGATCGAGGAGGCGCTCCAGGCGGCGACCGAGATGCTCTCGCAGGTCTCGCGGCTGCTCGCGCTCGTCTCGGCGCCCGCGCTGCACGCCTCGACGGTTCGCCACGTCGAGGTGCTGCTGCTCCAGCCGAGCGTCGTGATGGTGGTTGTGATCACGTCGGCGGGCGGCGTCACGAAGCTCCGCTACGCCTTCCCCGAGCCGGTCGACCCGGGGTTGACGACCTGGGCCGCCGAGTACCTGAACGAGCGGTTGGTCGGCTCGCGCATCGGCTCGCGCGCGGTCAAGATCGCGTTCGAGGAGCGGAGCTTGAGCACCCGGGAGCGCGCGTTCCTGCTCGTCGTGCGCGGCGCCTTCGAGCAGGCCGCCGACGAGGACCGCCGCCTGTTCGTCGGCGGCACCGCAGGGCTCCTCGACGAGATGCGCGCCGAGGAGATCGGCGCCTACCGCAGCCTGATGGAGGCGCTGGAGAAGCGCGCTGCGCTGCTGGAAATGCTCACGCAGCGCGGTGTCCCACAGCGGTCGTTCGCGCGCGTCGGCGAGGAGCTCGAGCAGCCGGGCCTGCGCGCGCTCGCGCTCGTCGGCACGACCTACGGGTTGGCGCACCGGACGCTCGGCGCTGTCAGCCTCGTCGGCCCGCTGCGCATGGACTACGACAAGGCGCTCCGCTCGGTCCGGTCGGCGGCGCACGAGCTCTCCCGCTTCGTCGAAGACGCCTACGGGGACGACTGATGTCCGCCACGAGCCGCGACTACTACGAGGTGCTCGGCGTCCCGCGCGACTGTGACGAGGCGGCGATCAAGAAGGCGTTCCGGCGGCTCGCGCGGCAGCTCCATCCCGACGTCTCCGCTGCGCCCGAAACCGAGGTTCGCTTCCGCGAGGTGAGCGAGGCGTACGAGGCGCTCTCCAACTCCGAGACGCGGGCCCTCTACGACCGCTATGGGCACCAGGGTCTCCGCTCCGGAGGCTTCACGCCGACCCACGTCGACATCAGCGGGCTCGGCGACCTCTTCACGGCGTTCTTCGGCAACGACATCTTCGGCGCCGCGGTGCGCGGCGGCGGGGCCCGCCGCCGCGGTGCCGACGTCGCCGCGGAGATCGAGATCGAGCTCGTCGACGCTTCCCGCGGGACCACCGTCGGCGTGCCGTTCGACGCAGCCGTCCCGTGCGCGACGTGCGGCGGCGACGGGGTCGAACCGGGCACCCGGCCCATCACCTGCGAGCGCTGCGAGGGAACGGGGCGCCTGCACCAGGTCTCGCGCAGCATCTTCGGCGAGTTCGTGCGCGCGCAGGTCTGCCCGCAGTGCGGCGGCCGGGGTCAGATCGTCGAGCACCCCTGCACGGCCTGCGAGGGGGCCGGGCGCGTGATCGAGACGCGCACGCTCCAGGTCGAAGTGCCCGCGGGAATCCACGACGGACAGCGCATCCGCGTCTCCGGCGAGGGTCACGCCGCGCCCGCCGGCGGGCTCGCAGGCGACGTCTACGTCCTCGTCCACGTCCGGCCCGACCCGCGCTTCGTGCGCGAGGGGAACGACGTCTACTCGCAGGTCGACCTGACGATCGTGCAGGCCTCGCTCGGCGCGACGATGACGGTGGAGACCCTCGAGGGGCCGGTCGAGCTGGAGCTCCCGGCCGGCGTCCAGCCCGGCGAGGTGCGGGTGCTGCGGGGGAAGGGCATGCCGGTGCTCCAGGGCTTCGGCCGCGGCGACCATCGCGTGCTCGTGAACGTCTCGGTGCCCCGGCACCTCAGTGAGGAGCAACGGCG
>JALYLO010000089.1 GCA_030774175.1 Actinomycetota bacterium | reverse complement strand
GGATCGAGGCAGGGCTCGCGCTGCGCGCGCTCGCGGCGCTCGAACAGCGCGCGGGCGACACCACCGCCGCGCTCTCGGCCGACGAGTCGGCGGCGAGGATCTTCGAGCGCCTCGGCGTCGACCAAGCCGCGATCCGCTGACCGCTCGACGCGTCCGGCGTCATCACCCGTACCACGCCGGGACCGTGATCCAGAGCCGCCCCAGGCGTTTCAGGGCGCGGGCCGCACGGGCCGCGTCGGTGCGAGTGTGGAAGAGGCCGTAGAGGGCCGGCCCCGCGCCGCTGACGTCGGCACGGAAGGCGCCGTGGGCCAGCAGCTCCTCCCCGAGCGACGAGTGCGCGAGATCGTTCGGCGGGAGCGCAGCCAGGTCGCGCGGACGGCGCACCGCGGCGAGGGCGGCGCACAGCCGGTCGACACGCTCCTCCCAGCCGGCCGCGCCCTCCCGGGCGTCGAAGGCCGCGTAGACCTCGGCGGTCGACCGCTTGACGGCGCCGTCAGGCAGCAGGAGGAGGACGACGAAATCCTGGGGCAGGTCGAGCCGCTCGAGGGCGGTGCCGTCGCCGGTGCCGAGCTGAGGCCCGTCCTCGAGGAAGAAGGGCACGTCGGCGCCGAGCTGCGCGGCGGCCACTCGCAGCTCGGCCGGCCCGAGCGGCCGTGAGAGCTGCGCGTTCGCAAGTCGGAGGGCGGTCGCTGCGTCGGAGCTGCCCCCGCCGAGGCCGGCCGCGGGCGGAACGTGCTTCTCGATCCGGACGTGCCAGCCGTGCGGAGCAGCGAGCGCGGCGAGTGCGGCGCGGACGATCGTGTCCTGGCGGAAGCCGTGCACCGCCGTCTGCGGGGCGGGCTCCACGGTGATGCGGTCGCCGAGGTCGATGCGCTGGTAGACGGTGGCGACCTCGTGCCGGCCGTCGGCTCGCCGCGGTCCGACGACGAGCGCGAGGTTGATCTTCGCCGGCGCAGGGGCGATCACACTAGAGGCTTGATGTGGATTTGGGGTGCTTGCGGGGGTGTTCCAGACCAAGCAGGTCGTACGGGTCGGGCATGCATTTCTGAAAGAGCTGTGCATAGCGGTGGCTGCGTCATAGCCGACCCGGGCGAGATGCGCCGTGTCTGGGGCGCCATCCGCGAGTGCGTGAAATTCATATCAAGCTTCTAGGGCCTCGGCGAGTGCCGGGAACTCCCGCGGCGCCAGCGCCTCGGCGCGCACGTCGGCAGCGCGCCCGATCGCGGCGAGAGCCTCGACGGCGCGGTCGCGTGGCGCAAGCCCGGCGAGTGAGAGCGAGTTCGCGAGCGTCTTGCGGCGGTGCGCGAAGGCTGCCTCGACGAGCCGCTTCACCTGCGGCCCGGCACCGGGCCCGCTGCGCCGAAACGCGACGAGCGCAGACTCGACGTTCGGCTTCGGCCGGAAGACCTCACGCGAGACGGGGTGCAGGCCCGTACGTTCGGTCGCCAGCTGCACGAGCACGGACACCGCGCCGTACGCTTTGGTCGAGGGCTCGGCGAAAAAGCGGTCGGCGACCTCCCGTTGCACCATCACGCACCAGAGGTTCAGCTCGTTGCGAACGAGGCTCTCGGCGACGACCGGGGTGGCGATGTTGTAGGGCAGGTTCGCGACGAGCTTCGTCGGCAGCGGGTCGAGCATCGCCAGGTCGAGGTGAAGCGCGTCGCCCCAGTGCAGGGTCGTGCGCGGGATGCCGTGGAGGTGCGAGGCGAGCCTGCGGTCGACCTCGACGGCATGGACGTGCGCGACCCGCTCGGCGAGGAAACGGGTGAGCACCCCGAGGCCCGGGCCGACCTCGAGCACGACGTCGGCGGCGTCGAGCTCGGCGAGGCGCTCGATCACGCCGAGGATGTTCTGGTCGACGAGGAAGTGCTGCCCGAGGCGCCTGCGCGGGGTAATGCTCACAGGCCGAAGACTGCGTCGGCGTTCGAGTCGATCTGTGCCTCGAGTGCCGCGACCTCGATCCCGCGGATCTGCGCGAGCACCTCGTAGGTGTGCGCGACGAACGCGGGCTCGTTGCGGCGGCCGCGCACCGCCTGCGGCGCGAGGTACGGGCTGTCGGTCTCGGCGAGCAACCGATCGCCGGGCACGCGCCGCGCCGCCGCGCGCAGGTCGTACGCGTTCTTGTAGGTCACGTTCCCCGCGAAGGAGACGTACCAGCCGCGCTCGAGTGCCGGCTCGAGCAGCGGCTCCGACGAGAAGCAGTGCAGGATCACCGTCCCGTCGTGGCCGAGCAGCCGCTCGCGGGTGTCGTCGTCGGCGGC
>JALYLO010000088.1 GCA_030774175.1 Actinomycetota bacterium | reverse complement strand
GTCTGCGTGGTCGATCGCGAGGAGGGCGGCGTCGATGAGCTGGCGCGCCACGCGGTGAGGCTTCGGCCGCTCTTCACGGCCTCCGAGCTGCTCAAAAGACCCGCAAATCCCCATGGTTGAGCGGTATCCGGCCCCGTTGTTAGGGTTTCCCCCAAGGTCTGACCCCCAGTTCCCACACGTAGGAGGATTTCGTTGACGAAGCAGGACTTCATCCAGAAGGTCGCCACGAAGAGCGGACTCTCCGCGCGGGACGCCGGGAAGGCCGTCGATGCGTTCATGGAGACCGTGACGGAGACGCTGAAGGCCGGCGACAACGTGAACTTCACGGGCTTCGGGAAGTTCTCGCCCTCACCGCGAGCCGCGAGGCAGGGCGTCAACCCGCGGACCGGCGAGCGCGTTCAGATCGCCGCGACGATCGTGCCGAAGTTCTCGGCCGGCAGCCAGCTAAAGGCGGCGCTCAAGCCGCAGTCCTGATCCGCCGCACGACTGGCTTTCCCAGGAGGGCGGCGCGAGGCCGCCCTCCGCAGTTCTCGTTACCTTTCAGTCCGATGGCCGTTGCGACCTCGACCTTCGCCGACCGGCTGGCCGCCGAGGTCGAGCGCAAGCGGTCGCAGCTCGTCGTCGGTCTCGATCCGCAGGTCGACCTGATGCCCGTCGAGCTGCGTGGCGACGTCGCCCGGTTCTGCTGTGGGCTCGTGGACGCAGTGGCGCCCCACGCGGTCGCCGTCAAGCCTCAGCTCGCGTTCTTCGAGGCGCTCGGCCCGGCGGGAATGGCCGCATTCGACCAGGTCTGTCTCTACGCGCGCCGCGCCGGGCTGCTCGTGATCGCCGACGGCAAGCGCGGTGACATCGGCTCGACCGCGCGGGCGTATGCCGAAGCGTATCTCGAGGGCGATCCGCCGCGCGCCGACGCGCTCACCGTCAACCCCTGGCTCGGCCGCGACGCCGTCGAGCCGTTTCTCGGGGCGGTGCGCCGCGGGGGCGCCGGGATCTTCGTGCTCGTGCGGACCTCGAATGCCGGCGGAGACCTCCAGGACGTCAAGCTCAGCGACGGCCGTGCGATGTGGCATCAAGTTGCGGGTCTCGTCGCCGAGTGGGGGGAGGAGACGGTGGGCGAGGTCGGGCTCTCGTCGGTCGGCGCCGTCGTCGGAGCCACGCATCCGCGCGCGGTCGCGGAGGCGCGCCGGCTGATGCCGCAGACCGTGCTCCTGCTTCCCGGTGTCGGCGCGCAGGGCGGGTCGGTCTCCGACCTCTCGCGGGCGTTCCAGAGTGGCCCCGCGAGCGCGCTCGTCTCCGCGTCACGCTCGGTCGACTACGCGTTTCGCGCGACCGGCGCCGATTTCCGCGAAGCGGCCGGCGCCGAGGCGGCCCGGCTCAAGCAGGAGATCTGGACCGCGTCCGGCTGGTAGCGCGCCGACGCGGATGGAAGCGGTATGTCGCGCCGGCCGCGTTCCTGCTCGCCGCGACGATCGCGATCCTGCTCGTCCGGTCGGGGCTCGAGGCGGGCCGACCGCCGGCGCGAACGCCGGTCTCAGTCCCGACGGTGCCGCGCAGGCACGGCCTGACGACGAGGGCGGCGAAGGCGGCGAAGGCGCGCACCGCCACGGCCAAGGCCAGACCGGCTGGGCGGCGATTCTGGACCGTGCAGGCCGGGGACACCTTCGGCGTGATCTCGTCGAAGAGCGGTGTCCCGGTCAAGACGATCGTTCGGCTGAACCCGAAGGTGACTTCGACGTCGCTCCACATCGGGGAGCGAATCCAGCTGCGATGAGCCGCGCGCTCCTCGCAAGCACTGCGGCGGTGCTCTGCCTCGCCGCTCCCGCACAGGCCGCGGTGCCGACCGTGCACGCGAGCGCCTACGTCGTCGAGGACGCGCGCACGGGCGAGGTGCTCGCCACCCACAACGCGCACGTGCACCTTCCGATCGCATCGATCACGAAGCTGATGACCGTGCTGATCGCGCTCGAGCATCACAAGCTCTCGGACACGGTCGCCGTCGATTCGCGCGCGGCCGTCGTCGGCGAGTCGACGGTCCACCTGCGCGCCGGCGAGCGAATCACGGTCGGCGACCTCCTGAAGGCCGCGCTCATCCAGTCGGCGAACGACGCGGCCGACGCGCTCGCGCTGTCGGTGTCCTCCGGCTTCGGCACGTTCGCCGGGCTGATGAACGCGAAAGCCGCCGAGCTCGGCCTGCACGACTCGCACTTCGTCCGGCCGGACGGCCTCGACGCTCCGGGCCAGTACTCGAGCGCGGCTGACGTGACGAGGCTCGCCCGTATCGTGATGCGCACGCGCTACGTGCGCGAGACGGTGCGCGAGGAGACCGAGACGATCGCCGGGGGGCGCGTCCTGCACACCTGGGACGATCTGCTGGCGATGTTCCCACGGACGATCGGCGTCAAGACCGGGCACACCCGCGCCGCGGGCTGGTGCCAGGTAGCGGCGGCCCGCGCGCGGGGCATCACGATCTACGCGACGTTGCTCGGTGGGCCGACCCGCGCGGCGCGGAACGCCGATCTCGAGTCGCTCCTCTCCTGGGGGATGTCGGAGTTCCCCATCGTGCCGGTCGTGCAACAAGACCGGGCGTACGCCACCGTCGAGCTTCCCTACGGCAAGGGACCGCTCGTCCTTCTGGCGGCGAAGCCGCTCTTCGCGGCTGTGCGCGTCCGCCGTCCGCTGAGGGAGCGGGTTGTCGCCGCGCGGGCCGTCTCGCTGCCGGTCCGGGAAGGCGACGTGCTCGGCTACGTCGAGGTCTTGTCGGGACGGCGCCTGCTCGGGCGACGCGACCTCGTCGCCTCCCGCACCATTAACAAGCCGGACCTTGCCGGGCGACTAGGCTGGTACGCGGGCAGGGCGGGCCACCACTTCCTGCATCTGCTCTGACACCGTGATCGTCACCGTCACCCTCAACGCGGCGATCGACCGGACGCTGACCGTTCCCAACTTCCAGCGTGGGCAGCGCCATCGCGCAAGTGCGGGGCTGACGCTCGCCGGCGGCAAGGGCATCAACGTCGCGCGCGCGCTGAAGACGCTCGGCGTGCCCGTCGTCGCAACGGGCTTCGTCGGCGGGGGGACGGGCTCCCGCATCGCGGAAGGCCTGACGAGCGAGGCGGTCCTCCACGACTTCGTGCGCATCGAGGGCGAGTCACGCACCTCGACAGCCGTGGTCGACCCGACTGGTGGCACGTACACCGAGATCAACGAGTGGGGCCCTGCCGTGCGCCCGGAGGAGCTGGAGCTGCTGCTCGAGAAGCTGCGGTACCTCACGCAGGGCGCCGAGATCGTCGTCTTCGCCGGCTCGCTTCCGCGCGACGTCGGCGACGACTTCTACGCCGAAGCGACGCGGGAGCTCACGCGCCGCCACGTGCCGGCGGTGCTCGACACCGAGGGCGAGCCGCTGCGGCTCGCAGTCGAAGCCGAGCCGTTTCTCGTCTCTCCCAACCAGGCCGAGGCGGAGGCCCTCGTCGGCCAGGAGTTCCACGACGACGAGGACTTCCGGCAGGCGCTCGACCAGATCGCCGAGATGGGCGCGCGCAATGTGCTGATCACGACGGAGAACGGGTGTGCCGCGCGGCTGCGCGACGAGCGCGAGCCGCGGCGCTTCCGCGCCGCCGCGCCGCGCGTCGAGCCGATCTCAACCGTCGGCTCGGGGGACGTGTTCCTCGCGGCTTATCTCGCGGCGCGTCACGCCGGCCGTGCACACGGCGAGTCGCTGCGCGCGGCGGTCGCTGCCGGGGCGGCTTCCACGCTCGAGATCGGCGCCGGCCGCTTCGACCCTCGGCAGGCGGGGCGGCTCCAGGCGGGGGTCGAGCTCTCGGAGCTAGACACCGTCGCGACCGACGCCTGACCCGCATCCGCGCCGCCGGGTACCCTTCCCCGATGGACGTCGGCAAACTCGCCTTCGACCCGGCGGCAAGCACGTTGCCGGAGAAGTTCGCGAAGGAGGGCCTGACGTTCGACGACGTCCTCCTCGTGCCCGCGGAGTCCTCGATCCTGCCGAACGCCGTTTCGACGGCGACGCGCCTGACGCGGACGATCGTGCTCGAGATCCCGATCGTCTCGGCGGCGATGGACACGGTCACCGAGGCCCGCCTCGCGATCGGCCTCGCCCGCGAGGGCGGTCTGGGAGTCGTCCACCGCAACCTGCCGATCGAGCTCCAGGTCGGCGAGGTCGACAAGGTGAAGCGCTCCGAGGCGGGGATGATCGTCGAGCCGGTCACGCTGCGTCCGGGGGCGCTCGTCTCGGACGCGCTCGAACTGATGGACCGCTACCACATCTCCGGCGTGCCGATCACCGACGAGAGCGGCACGCTGCTCGGCATTCTCACGAACCGCGACCTGCGCTTCGAGCAGGACATCTCGCAGCCTGTCTCGGCGCTGATGACGTCAGAAGGGCTCGTGACGGCGCCGCTCGGGACGACGCTGTCCGAGGCGGAGCGCCTCCTGCACCGCCATCGCATCGAAAAGCTCCCGATCGTCGACGGCGATGGTCGCATCGCCGGGTTGATCACGGTCAAGGACATCCAGAAGCGCGTCGAGTTCCCGCAAGCAACCAAGGACCCGCAGGGGCGGCTTCGGGTCGGCGCCGCAGTCGGAGTCGGGCCGGACGCCGTCGAGCGCGCCCAGGCGCTGATCGCCGCGGGCGCCGACGTGCTCGTCGTCGACACGGCGCACGGACACTCGCGCGGCGTCGTCGCGATGGTCGCGCGCATCGCAGGCCTCTCGGGCCAGTTCGAGGTGGTCGCGGGCAACATCGCCACCGGCGAGGCTGCGGAGGCCCTGATCGACGCGGGCGCCGATGGCGTGAAGGTCGGCATCGGCCCGTCGGGCATCTGCACGACCCGCGTCGTCGCCGGGGTCGGCGTGCCCCAGGTCACGGCGATCTACGATGTCGCCGAGGCCGCAGCTCGTCACGGCGTTCCCGTCGTCGGAGACGGCGGCATCACGTCTTCGGGTGACGTCGCGAAGGCGATCGCCGCCGGTGCGGACACGGTGATGCTCGGCGGCATGCTCGCGGGGACCGACGAGACGCCCGGCGACGTCGTCTTCGCCCACGGCGAGCGCTTCAAGGAGTACCGCGGGATGGGCTCGATCGGCGCCATGAAGGCGCGCGGGTTCTCGAAGGACCGCTATTTCCAGGGCGACGTCGAGGACAGCGACAAGCTGGTCGCCGAGGGGATCGAGGGGCGGGTTCCGTACAAGGGGCCGCTCGCCGGTGTGGTGCAGCAGATCGTCGGCGGCCTCCGCCAGGCGATGGGCTACTGCGGCGCGGAGACGATCGACGCCATGAAGGCGGCGCGGTTCGTGCGCATCACGGGCGCAGGCCTGCGCGAGTCGCACCCGCACGACATCACGATCACGAAAGACGCACCCAATTACCGCCGCGGCAGCTAGGCCGTTGCAGCTCCACCCGGAGCTGGAAGAGATCGGCGTAGGCTCGACAGAGCCGGACGACGAACTGCGCCCGGTGCTCGTGGTCGACTTAGGCGGGCAGTACTCGCAGCTGATCGCCCGGCGGGTGCGCGAGGCGCGGGTCTATTCGGAGCTCGTGTCGCACCGTTCGACGGTCGAGGAGATCCGACGCCGGAACCCGATCGCGCTGATCCTCTCCGGCGGCCCGGCGTCCGTGTATGCCGACGACGCCCCGAGGATGGACGCGAGGATCTTCGAGCTCGGCATCCCCACGCTCGGCATTTGCTACGGGGCGCAGCTGCTCGCGCTGGAGCTCGGCGGCCGTGTCGACCGCACCGGCGTGTCGGAGTTCGGGCGCACCGAGCTGAAGGCGACGGGTGGGCACCTCTTCGCGTCGCTCCCGTCCGACCAGACCGTGTGGATGTCCCACCGTGACACGGTCGTCGCACCGCCGTCGGGCGCGACGGTCGTCGCGGAGTCGGACCACACACCGGTCGCCGCGTTCGAGGACGAAGCGCGAGGGCTCTACGGCGTCCAGTTCCATCCGGAGGTCGTGCACACCCCGCACGGCCAGGAGGTTCTGAAGAACTTCCTCTACGAGGTTGCGGACGCCTCGCCCACGTGGACGCCGGCCGCGGTGATCGAGGAGCAGGTCGAGCGTATCCGCGCGCAGGTCGGCAAGGAGCGCGTGCTGTGCGCACTTTCGGGTGGCGTCGACTCCGCCGTCGCGGCGCTGCTCGTCCACAAGGCTGTCGGCGACCAGCTGACGTGCGTCTTCGTCGATCACGGCCTGCTGCGCAAGGGAGAGGCCGAGCAGGTCGTCGAGACGTTCGACGGTGTCTTCCACGTGCCGCTCGTGCACGTGCAGGCGCAGGAGCGGTTCCTCGCGAGGCTCGCCGGGGTCACCGACCCGGAAACGAAGCGCAAGATCATCGGCGAGGAGTTCATTCGCGTCTTCGAGGACCAGGCGCGCTCGGTCGGCGACCCGCCCTGGCTCGTGCAGGGAACGCTCTACTCCGACGTGATCGAGTCCGGCGGCACCGACGGGGTCGCGGAGACGATCAAGTCGCACCACAACGTCGGCGGCCTGCCGGAGGACATGACGATGAAGCTCGTCGAGCCGCTGCGTCTTCTCTTCAAGGACGAGGTCCGCCGCGTGGGCGAGGAGCTGGGCATGCCCGAGCGGATGGTGTGGCGTCAGCCGTTCCCCGGGCCCGGCCTTGCGATCCGCATCATCGGAGCTGTCACCGAGGAGCGGCTCGTGACGCTGCGCGAGGCCGACTCGATCCTCCAGGAGGAGGTGCGCCGTGCCGGTCTGTACCGCGAGCTGTGGCAGTCGTTCTGCGTGCTGCCCGCGATTCGCTCCGTCGGCGTGCAGGGCGACTCGCGCACGTACGGATATCCGATCGCGATCCGCGCCGTCACGTCCGAGGACGCGATGACAGCGGACTGGGCGCGGCTGCCCTACGACCTGATCGAGCTCGTCTCCTCGCGGATCATCAACGAGATCCCCGCCGTGAACCGCGTCGTGCTCGACGTGACGTCGAAGCCGCCCGCGACGATCGAGTGGGAGTAGCGCCGAAGGCGCCGCCGTACCGGATCGAGACCGACCGTCTCGTGATCCGGTGCTACGACCCGCGCGACGCGCCGCTGCTTCGCGACGCTGTCGACACGAGTCTCGAGCACCTGCGCCCGTGGATGCCGTGGGCGAGGCCCGACCCGAGCACGGTCGAGGAGACGGTGCAGTTGCTGCGGACGTTCCGCGGCGACTTCGACCGCGATACGAACTACGTGTACGGCGTCTTCTCCCGAGACGAGTCGCGGCAGCTCGGCGGCAGCGGTCTTCATCCGCGCGGGGGCCCGGACTCCGTGGAGATCGGCTACTTCATCCGCGCGGATTCGATCGGCCAGGGCTACGCGACCGAGTTGACCGCTGTGCTGACGCGCGTCGGCTTCGAGATCTGCGGCCTCGAGCGGGTCGACCTCCAGATCGAGCCCGACAACGAACGGAGCCTCAAGATCCCGCACAAGCTCGGTTTCACCCACGAGGGGAGGCTGCGCCGCCGGCTCGAACCGCGCGACGAGGGCCTCCCGCGCCCGGACTCGATGCTCTTCACGATGCTGCGTGAGGAGCTCGCCGGCTCACCGTGCCTGGGCTACGACTACGTCGCCTACGACGTCGTCGGCAACCGCCTAGGTGTTGGTGTCTGACACCCGCTCAAGCCGCGAGGTCGGGCTGAGTTGCGAAGAGGTGTCTGACACCTTGCGGGAGTGCGGAGACGCGCCGAGCTGCGCTCTCAGGGGCCGCCGCGGACATAGACCACCTGGCCGCTCACGTAGCTTGCGTCCTCCGAGCAGAGGTAGGCGATCGTGCCCGCGACGTCCTCCGGCTGTCCGACCCGCCGCAGCGGGACTCCCTCCGAGGCCGCCTCGCGAAACTTGTCGAACGGCACGCCCATCCGCTCTGCGGTCTGCTCCGTCATCGCCGTGGCGATGAAGCCGGGCGCGACGCAGTTGACGTTCACGTTGAACGGGCCAAGCTCGATCGCGAGCGTCTTCGTCATCCCCTGCAAGCCGGCCTTCGCCGTCGAGTAGTTCGTCTGGCCGCGGTTGCCGAGCGCCGACGTCGATGAGATCAGCACCATTTTCCCGCTGCGCTGCTCGACCATGTGCTTCTGCGCGGCTCGCACTGCATAGAACGAGCCCTTCAGGTGTGTGTCGATGACGGCGTCCCAATCGTCGTCGGTCATCTTGAAGAGCAGGTTGTCGCGGATGATGCCCGCACAGGCGACCAGGATGTCCAGCGACCCGCCTGCCGCGGCGGCGGCCGCGACGGCGCCCTCGACGTCCTCCCGCTTCGTCACGTCACAGCGCACGGCGTGAGCGCCGATCGACCTTGCCGTTTCCTGCGCGGCCGCCTCGTCGAAGTCGGCGAGGACGACCGTCGCGCCCTCCTCCGCCAGCCGCTTCGCCGTCGCGGCACCGATGCCCTTCGCGCCTCCCGTGACGAGGGCGGTCTTTCCTTGGAATCTCATGCGACCGACGATATACGGTGCCCGGGTGGAGCTCCGCGAGATCCTCGCCAGGCGGCGTATGCACCGCGCCTTCGTGCCGGAGCCGATCCCACGGGAGCAGATCGAGCGGATCGTCGGCGTCATTCGCCGCGCGCCGTCGGGCGGGTTCAGCCAGGGCGGCAGCATCGTCGTCGTCAGCGACGAGGACAGGCGCCGAGCGATCGCCGAAGCGTTCGAGGCAGACAACGAGCACTACCGCTCCGGCGGGCAGACCTACATCGCCGACGCGCCCGTCCACCTCGTCATCTCGGCGAACGAAAGCCTCTACCACGCGCGCTACAACGAGGCCGACAAGCTGTCCTCGAACGGCGGCGTCGAGGTGACGTGGCCGGTCCCGTACTGGTACGTCGACGCGGGCGCGCTGATGATGCTCGTCCTCGCCGCCGCGATCGACGAGGGCCTCGCGAGCGCGTTCATCGGCCACCCTGACCAGAAGCGGATCTTCGACGAGTTGCTCGGCTTGCCGGAAGAAGTCGTGCCGATCGGGCTCGCGCTGATCGGTAAGCCTGCGCCGGACCCGCGCGCCGACCAGGGCACGTCGCGAATGAAAGAGCGGCGCCGCCCGCTCGGCGACGTGATCCACTGGCAGCACTGGTAGGCGGCGTAGTTCGCGCCTCTACGCGGGCGGCAACGTCACCGGTCCGTACCTTGCCCGCACGCTGTCGACGAACGCAGCAAGCTCGTCTGCCACCGCAGCGTCTTCGAATTCCAGAACGTTCTCTGCATTCTTCTCTCCGCTTCGCGACAGGTTGAACGAGCCGACGAACACCGTGTCGTCGCAGACGGTCACCTTGGCGTGCATGTAGTCGTGCACGGTGCCCGCGCCGTAGGGCGTCGACTCCTTGCCGGTGAACGGGCCTGCCATCACCGCCTGGAGCAGCGGCAGCTTCCAGGAGACGTTTTGATTCGTGCGCCACTGGTGCACGACCTCGCGAATCTCGGTGGCGTCGACACAGCCGGCGATGTCGACGCTCCCGTCTGCGATCACCTGGGCGAGCGTCCCGAGGACGGGACCGGTCGTGATCACCGGCGAGCAGATCCGAACCCGCCGGCGGGCGCGCCGGATCAGCTTTCCAATGCGCGCCGACAGGTCCTCGCCGTGCCCGGGCGTGAACCAGGCCCGGATCCCGTCCTCGCTGCGGGGGTCGACGAAGCCGCTCCTCATCACGTCCTCGGTCGACCAGAGCTGCTCGAAGTCGAGCGCGTAGGCCTTCGCGATCGCGGCCGAGTCCACGATGGCGACCACGTTCTCCTGACGAGACCAGGCGTCGTCGGTCCAGTTCAGCGACCCGGTCCAGACCGTGCGGTTGTCCCGGATCACGTACTTGTGGTGCATCAGGTCGGGGATGCCTGCGATCCCCTTCGCCTCGACGGGGAGCGTCGCGATCATCGTCACGTCCGGCTCGGGCGGCGGCGGGACGGGGATCGGATTCGCGTGGTCGACGTTGTAGGCGAAGCGCATCCGGACGCCGCGCGCGGCCGCCCTTCGGATTGCGTCGGAGATGATCACCGCCGTCTCGGGCCCGAGGTTGAAGTCGTACTGCGCCAGCTCGAGCGAGCTCGCCGCCCCGTCGAGGAAGGCCGCGATCGCGCGCGCGGTCGCCGCCGGCTGCTGGCCGCCGTCCGTCAGAGTGCGGATCTCGATGCGTTCGCTCATCGACAGGGTCGCTGCTGCCCGGATCGGGCAGACCGTGAACTTCTACCGGGACGGGGAGGGCGCCGCTCGGCGGCTTGACCGCCTCGAGCGGTATCTCGCCGACCGGGAGGACGCGCCGCTCCTCCTGGTGGGCGAGGCCCCGGGCTATCGCGGCGCGCGCATCTCCGGCATCCCGTTCACGTCCGAGCGGCAGCTGACCGGACTCGGCCCGGCGGAGGCGACCGCGTCGATCGTGCACCGCGTGCTCGCCGAGCTCGGGCTTGCCGACCGCGTGCTCCTCTGGAACGTCGTCCCGACGCACCCCGGTACGGCTACGTCGAACCGCCCGCCGACGCGCTGCGAGGTGGTCGCCGGGCGCGTCTTCGCCCAGGAGCTCGCCGTCGGCCGGCGCGTGATCGCCGTTGGCCGCGTCGCGCACGCCGCTCTGGGCGGCGCACAGGTGCGCCACCCGTCAC
>JALYLO010000087.1 GCA_030774175.1 Actinomycetota bacterium | reverse complement strand
ACCTCGCCGTCGACGACGCTTCGGAGGCGATCGACTGGTACAAGCAGGCGTTTGGCGCGAAGGAGCGCTTGCGGATGGACGGACCGGAGGGGACGATCGGCCACGCGGAGCTCGAGATCGGGGACTCTCTGATCATGCTCGCCGACCCGTTTCCGCAGTCGCAGACGAGGCCGCCGAAGGAGCTCGGCGGCACAACGGCGGGTGTCTTCATGTACGTCGAGGACGTCGACGCGGTCGTACAGAAGGCGGTCGAGGCAGGCGCGACGACCACGATGGAGGTCGCCGATCAGTTCTGGGGCGACCGCTTCGGCTCGATCAAGGATCCGTTCGGCCACTCGTGGTCGATCGCGACGCACGTCGAGGACGTCTCGCCGGAGGAGATGGCGGATCGCTCCAAGGAGGCCATGGCGGCGATGAGTTCGAGCTGAGGCCTGCATGAGGGGCCGCCGACGCTCCGTCGACGGCCCCTCTGTCTCTTAGTAGGCCGAGGAACCCGCGGAGATGGCCGGCGTGTGAGGCGTCCTTGAAGCCGCCGGGATGAACGTGCGGATGGCCGGGTCGTACTCGTTCGCGGCGACGCCCCGCCGAGCTTCGAAAAGGTGTCAGACACCTTTGCGAAGCGCAGCCCGCGCTCGCGGCTCACACGAGGTGTCAGACACCAATGTCCCTTGGTTTCGTTGTGTTTGGTGTCTGACTCCCCGCAAGCGTCGGGATCGCGCCAAGCTACGAAAAGGTGTCAGACACCTTTGCGGAGCGCAGCCCGCGCTCGCGGTTCACACGAGGTGTCAGACACCCGCCCCGCTGTGCTCGGACGGCGTACGCGCCGTCTGATCGCCGTGTAGGTTCGGCGCGTGAGGGACCGGGCGCGTGTTGTCGTGATCGGCGGCGGGGTCGGCGGCTGTTCGATCTTGTACTGGCTGACGAAGCTGGGCTGGTCGGACGTACTGCTCGTCGAGCGCGCCGAACTGACGAGCGGCTCGACCTTCCACTCGGCCGGCCTCGTTGGGCAGCTGCGCGGCTCGTTGCCGCTGACCCGGATGATGATGTGGTCGGTCGACCTTTACCGTGCCCTTGGGGCCGAGGTCGGGCTCGAGACCGGTTGGCACGAGGTGGGGTCGCTCCGGCTGGCTTCGTCGCAGGAGCGGATGGAGGAGCTGACGCGCCAAGCTGGGTGGGCGAAGACGTTCGGGCTGCCGCTCGAGCTGATCTCTGCCGAGGAGGCCGCGGCGCTCTTTCTGCCGATGACGACCGACGGGGTGGTCGGCGCTGCCTACCTGCCCACCGACGGGTACGTCGACCCCTCGCAGCTCACCTATGCGCTCGCCGAGGGCGGACGGCGCGGCGGCGCGGCGATCGCGCAGCACACTCGCGTCACGGGAATCGAGGTCGAGGACGGCCGCGTCCGCGGCGTGGTCACCGACAAGGGCCGGATCGAAGCCGAGATCGTCGTCAACGCGGGCGGGATGTTCGCGAAGGAGATCGGCGCACTGGCGGGCGTCAACGTCCCCCTCGTACCGATGGCGCACGAGTACCTGGTGACGAAACCGGTGGGCCTGCCGCTCGACATGCCGACGATGCGCGACCCTTCGCTGCTCGTCTACTACCGGCCCGAGTCGGGCGGGCTGATCATGGGCGGTTACGAGCGCAATCCGGCGCCCTGGTCGCTCGACGGGATCCCGCCGGACTTCAACGGCAAGCTGCTGCCCGAGGACTGGCCTCGCTTTGAGGAGTTGATGGAGAACGCGCTCCAGCGCACACCGTCGCTCGAGGAGATGGAGGTCGTGCGTTTGATCAACGGACCCGAGGCGTTCACTCCGGACGGCGAGTTCATCGTCGGCCCGACCGAGGTCCGGGGGCTCTGGACGGCGGCGGGCTTCTGCGCGCACGGTCTCGCCGGGGCGGGCGGCATGGGGCGCCTCGTCGCTGAGTGGATCGTCGAGGGGACGCCGTCGCTCGATACATGGGAGATGGATTCGCGCCGCTTCGGCCGCCAGTACCGCTCGCCCGCCTACACGCTCGCCCGCACGCGCGAGGTCTACGAGACGTACTACGACGTGAAGTACCCGGGGCACGAACGGCAGTCGGGACGTCCGCTGAGGCTCTCGCCGACCTACCAGCGGCTCGCGGAGCTCGGCGCTGCGTTCGGCGAGAAGTCGGGCTGGGAACGCGCGAATTGGTTCGAGCCAAACGCCGCGCTGGGCGACGAGTCGCTGCGCCCGCGCGGGTGGGCCGGCCGGCTCTGGTCGCCGGCGATCGGCGAGGAGCATCGCGCGTGCAGGGAGGCCGCGGCGCTGTTTGACGAAAGCTCGTTCGCGAAGATCGAGATTTCTGGCGAGGGGGCCGTCGAGCTTCTCGAGCACCTCTGCGCCAACCGCGTCGCGCGCGGCGTCGGGCGCATCACCTACACGCAGATGCTAAACGCGCGCGGCGGGATCGAATGCGACTTCACAGTCACGCGGCTCGGCGAGCAGAGCTTCCGCATCGTCACGGGGACCGCGTTCGGCCAGCACGACCTCGCCTGGATCAGGCAGCACGCCGACGACGACGTGATGGTCGAGGATGTCACCTCACAGTACGCCTGCCTCGGCCTCTGGGGCCCGCGTGCGCGCGACATCCTGCAGCCGCTGACGGCGACGCCACTCGACTTCGGCTACATGCGCGCGCAGGAGCTCGCCGTCGGCAACGTCCCGTGCCTCGCGTTGCGTGTGACGTACGTCGGCGAGCTCGGCTGGGAGCTCTACTGCCCGACCGAGTACGGGCTGGCGCTCTGGGATGCGATCTGGGACTCGGGCCGGGCTCATGGCCTCGTCGCCGGCGGCTACAAGGCGATCGACTCGCTGCGACTCGAGAAGGGCTATCGCGTCTGGGGCGCCGACATCACGCCCGAGGAGACCCCATTCGAGGCGAGGCTCGAGTTCGCCGTAGCGCTCGACAAGGAGTTCCTCGGTCGTGACGCGCTCGTCGAGGAGCCCGAGCGGCGCCTCTGTTGCGTCGTGCTCGCCGATCCGCGCGCGGTCGCGCTCGGCTCGGAGCCGGTGCGCGCCGACGGCGAACTCGCTGGCCGGGTGACCAGCGGCGGCTACGGCTACAGCGTCGAGCGGTCGATCGCCTACGCGTACCTTCCGGCGGGCAGCGCCGAGCCTGGGCAACCGGTCGAGGTCGAGATCTTCGGCGAATGGCTCGCGGGCGAGGTCGCGGCCGAGCCGCTCTGGGACCCGGCGGGCGAGCGCATCCGCGCGTGATCGACGAGGTCGCCGCCCGGGTCTGGCCTGCCGGCGTCGAGTCGGTCGAGCGGCTCGGCGGCGGGATCACGAACCATAATTTCAAGGTCGTCGTCGGCGGCGAGCAGTATGTGCTGCGTATCGGCGGCGCGGACACGAGCCTGCTCGGCATCGACCGGAGCGTCGAGCACGCGGCCTCGCTCGTCGCGTCGGAGCTCGGCATCGGCCCCGAGGTCGTCGCGTTCGTCGAGCCCGAGGGCCATCTCGTCACGAGGTTCATCGGGGGAGCGGCGGGTGAGATGGCCGTCCGTGAGGCTGCGGAGCTGCTGCGGCGACTCCACGGGGGGCCGCCGATTCCGGGCCGCTTCGACTCGTTCCGCACCGTTGAGGAGTACGCGGCACGTGCGCGCTTGCGGGGCGTCGCAGTGCCGCCCGCGTACGAGCGCGCGCACGCGCTGTCGACCGCGATCGAGCTGAGGCTCGGCCCAAGACC
>JALYLO010000086.1 GCA_030774175.1 Actinomycetota bacterium | reverse complement strand
TCGGCGAGGATGAGTCCGAAACGGTGGACGTCGGCGCAGGGGAGGTGCTGCACATCCCCTCGTGGGTGCCGCACAAGGCCGAGGCGCTCGAGACGACGCTCGACGTCGACATCTTCGCCCCACCGCGGCAGGACTGGCTCGACGGGTCGGACGCCTACCTGCGCTCGAAGTGAGGCTCGGTCTCGAAGGTCGCCGCGGGCTCATCACGGGCGGGTCTAGGGGGCTCGGCGAGGCGATCACGCGCGAGCTCGTCTCCGAGGGTGCCCGCGTCGCGATCTGCTCTCGCAACGAGCAGGAGGTGACCGCCACCGCCGAGGAGGTCGGCGCCGAGTACTCGCAGGCGGCAGACGTCACCGACCCGGAGCAGGTGCGTGATCTCATCGCCCGCACCGCTGAGGCGCTGGGCGGGATCGACTTCCTCGTCAACAACGCGGGCGGCGCTCACCCCGGGACTTTCGAGACGTTGAGCGACGAGGACTGGGTCGCCGACCTCGACGTCAAGCTCTTCTCGCTGATCCGCTGCTCGCGTGAGGTCTTGCCGCACCTGCGCGCCGCCGGCGGTGGCCGGATCATCAACATCGGTGCCGTCTATTCGCGTTACCCCGATCCCGCCTTCTTCGCGACCTCGGTCAACCGCGCCGCCGGCAACTCGTTCACAAAGACGCTGGCGCTCGAGGTTGCGAAGGACAACATCCTCGTCAACGGTGTCAACATCGGCTTCGTGATCACGCCGCAGTGGGAGAACATCCGCCGGCGGCGAGCCCCTGAGTTGACACGCGAGGAGTTCTTCGACCGCTTCGCCGCGCAGGAGGTGCCACTCGGTCGTTTCGGGCTGCCCGACGAGGTCTCGGGTCTCGTCGCGTTTCTGCTCAGTGACCGCGCGACCTACATCACCGGCGCATCGATCGACGTCGCCGGCGGTATGGGCAAATACGTCTAGCGGCGTCCGGGAAGTCGCGGTCGCGATCCCGCAAGTCCAAGGGCGTCGGATCGTCCTCAGACTCGGCGAAGAACCGGACGCCATAGGATTGCGCCGTGCCGTTCACGCTCAGGAACATCAAGGAAGATCTCGAGGACATCGGCCCTAGGTTCGACGGCGCGCCGGACCTGGAGTTCCGCGCTGCGACCAAGGCGCTCGAGCTTGAGAAATCCGCCCTGAGCTACCAGCGCGTCCCGCCCGGCTATCGCTTTCCGTATGGCCACACGCACACGAAGCAAGAGGAGGTGTACGTGGTCCTGCGCGGGAGCGGGCGGATGAAAGTCGATGACGAGATTGTCGAACTCAAGGAATGGGACGCGGTGCGCGTTCCGCCCGGTATGTGGCGAGGCTACGAGTCCGGGCCGGAGGGCCTCGAGATCCTCGTCATCGGCGCGCCAAATCTCGGCGAGGATCCGCGCGAAGACGTCGATGGCCAGCGCGACTGGTGGGCTGACTAGCCGCCGGTGGTAGCCAAGATCCGGGAAGCGTCTGAATCTCGCCTGGGTCAGCGTTCGGGAATGACGCCAGAGGACGCCGCTCACCGACGTATTCGCTCCGCCCGTCGGGTGGTGTGTTGCCTTCGATCGCGTCAGACGCGATAAGGGACTCCGATGTCCAGCGCGCAGTTGTACGACACCATCGGAGCCACTTACAACATGACGCGGCGCACCGAGCCGCGGATCGCCGCGCAGGTCTGGGCTGCGCTGGGCGATGCGGGGACCGTGCTCAATGTCGGGGCTGGCACCGGCTCCTATGAACCCTCCGACCGTGACGTCTTCGCGGTGGAGCCGTCGGCGGTCATGCGTGCGCAGCGTTCCGCAGGCGCAGCACCGTGCGTGGCTGCCACCGCGGAGAGCCTTCCGTTCGAGGACCAGTCCTTCGACGCCGCGATGGCTTTTGCCACCGTTCATCACTGGCAGGACCCGATTGCCGGCCTGCGCGAGATGCGGCGCGTGGCTCGCCGCGTGGTGGTGTTCACGTGCGACACCAGTGACCGGAGCTGGCGTCGCCGGTTCTGGCTCACTCATGACTACCTCCCCGAGGTCGCTGCTTCCCGTGTCGGCCTCGCTACCGAGCTGGCCCGCGCGATCGGAGCCCGAATGGAGCCGGTGCTCATTCCGTGGGACTGCGCTGACGGCTTCTTCGAGGCCTACTGGCGCCGGCCGGAGGCGTATCTGGACGAGAACGTCCGTCGCGGAATATCGGTGTGGGCCAGTGTCGGGCCGGACGCCGAGCAGAGGGCAGTGCGCAGCCTCCGTAGCGACCTCGCATCTGGTCGATGGGCCGAACGCAACCGCGACCTCCTCGATCTCGAGGCGGCAGAGCTTGGCCTTCGCCTCCTTGTGGTGCCGGGTCCATCGGGCTGCAGCCACGCCACGTAGAGGAGCAGGATCCCGGCTCCGGCAAAGCAGGCCAAATGCTGAGCCACGAGCATCAGGGCGCCGACGCCAGAGGAGCACTGACCCTGACGCGTGGGCAACGCCCACCTCGACACAAAGCCTCGACCTGGACTCCGCTGCCTTCCGGGCTTTCCGCCGCCTACTGGAGCAATCGGCATTGCCCATTTCCCGGAAGGGTGCGCAAACCGGTTTCACGCGGCGCGGCCGTAGGCGAAACTGCAGTCGTCCACTAGTTGCCTCATGCAACCCATATGGCGGGTCTTGCCGTGCTTGGCGCACGAGACGGAGACACTAGTGTGCGTGGCGTGCGCATCTTGATCGTCGGTGGCGCGGGCATGCTTGGCCGAAGGCTTTCGGCATTCCTGGCCGGCGAGGGCTCCCTCGGCGGCGAGCCCATCTCGCATCTCTCGCTCGTCGATGTCGTGCAGCCGGAACAGGACTTCCGTGCTGATTTCGGCGTCACGACGGTCGTGGCCGACCTGGCGGAGGACGGGGTGGCCCGCGATCTGGTATCCGGCCGGCCTGACGTGATCTTCCATCTCGCAGCCGTCGTCTCCGGTGAGGCGGAGGCTGATCTCGAGAAGGGATACCGCGTGAACCTGGACGGGACGCGGTTCTTGCTCGACGGCGTCCGCAGGGTTACCCCGGATTACTGTCCGCGGGTTGTCTACGCGTCGTCGATCGCCGTGTTCGGGGAACCGCTCCCCGAGGTGATCAGCGACGACCAACGCCTGGCGCCGCTGACCAGCTACGGCACGCAGAAGGCGATCGGCGAGCTGCTGCTGTCCGACTACACCCGTCGCGGTCTTCTCGACGGCGTCGGCATCCGCCTACCGACGATCTGTGTCCGGCCGGGTAAACCCAACCAGGCGGCGTCAGGCTTCTTCTCCAGCATCATTCGCGAGCCGCTGAACGGTCAGGAGGCGGTCCTGCCGGTACCCGACGACACTCGTCACTGGCACGCCTCGCCTCGGGCTGCGGTCCGCTTCCTCGTCCAGGCGGCGACGATCGACGGGGATGCGCTCGGCGACGGCCGTTGCCTGACGATGCCTGGTGTTTCGGTGACCGTGGCCGAGCAGATCGCGGCGTTGCGCCGCGTCGCGGGTGACGAGGTCGCTTGCCGGATTCGACGTGAGCCCGACCAGAGCGTAATGCGGATTGTCGCGGGTTGGCCGCGCAACTTCGACGCCCGCCGCGCGGGTGCGCTCGGGTTCAAGGCGGAGGCGGACTTCGAGGAGATCATCCGCGTGCACATCGAGGACGAGCATGGTGGCCGAATCTCGGCGGTGGGCGTGTGACCGCGATCGCGCTGGTTACGGGGGCCGGTAGCGGCATCGGCCGGGCGACGTCGGTCGCACTGGCAGGCGCGGGCTTCACGGTTGTCCTCGCCGGTCGGCGCCGAGCTCCGCTCGAGGCGGCCGCGGCCGAGGCAGGCAGTGACGTCCTGGCCGTTACGAGCGACGTACGCGATCCAGCGTCGGTGGCTGCGCTCTTTGCCGAGATCGACGCCAGGTTCGGGCGGCTCGACCTGCTGTTCAACAACGCTGGTGTGGGCGCGCCGAGCGTGCCGCTCGAGGACCTCGCCTTCGATCAATGGACGACGGTCGTCGAGACGAATCTCACCGGTGCTTTCCTGTGCACGCAGGCGGCGTTCAGGATCATGAGACGCCAAGTACCTCGCGGCGGACGGATTATCAACAACGGCTCGATCTCGGCAAGCGTCCCGCGCCCGCACTCCGCGCCCTACACGGCTACGAAGCACGCCATCACGGGCCTCACTCGATCGACATCGCTCGACGGCCGAGCGTACGACATCGCGTGCGGGCAGATCGACATCGGCAACGCAGCCACCGAGATGACCGAGCAGACGATCACGACCGGCGTCCTGCAGGCCGACGGCACGGTCAAGCGCGAACCTGTGATCGACGCGGCCCACGTGGCGCGGGCAGTGGTCTACATGGCGACGCTGCCGCTCGATGCCAACGTGCAGTTCATGACCGTGACAGCCACGAAAATGCCGTTCATCGGTCGCGGTTGAGAACAGGTTCACGTGCCCCGGCAAGAACCGAGGCCTGCCAGTCCCTAACGAGTCTCCGCTTAGCCTTGTGAGACTCGGTTAGTCGGTCCGTCAGGGGCCGTTGCCAGCCTGTGTCGTTCGTGCTGCTTGTGACTCCTCAGGCGTCTGTGAGACGGGACATTCGCGCATACTGGCCCAGTCGACGGTTTCGGGCTCAGAGGCCCATGGCCTCTGGAAACTGCCGAAGGAAGTCCCGGTGGTCGTCCGAGGACACGCGGTCTGCCTCGGCCCGGGTGAAGGCGACAAGCTGTCGTTTCTCACTCTCGCTGAGCTGACCCAGCAGGTACGCCATCGATTCCAGCTCCTTGACTGCGATGTCGGGATCGAGAACGTCGTCCGGAGACAGTTCGAGAAACGCGGCGGCCCCGACCACAGTCCGCATGAGGATCTCGTTCACCGAGAGAGCGTACGTCGGAGTGCATTGGCGAACGCTCGCGCACGCAAGAGACGGAGTGCATCTCGCTAGTCGTCCATCTGGCAGACGACGACTAGCGAGACTTCGAGGGGCAGATGCACGAGATGTATCCAGAGCTACGCGGCCGGCCTTGGAAGATCATCCTCGACACCTAGTCGGGCCGCCGCCAGCCGAATGTTGGGAACGACTGTCAGCGTTGGGCGACCTCATCCGTGATCTCGGCGGCGATCTCATCGTCCACGAGATGGCCATTCCTGAGCCTCCCGAGACGGTGCCACCAACGATCCGCGCTCGGCGGGTCGGGCGCCAGTGGCCCGAGGGCGAGCCCATCAACTTCTGAACGTCATCTCTGAACGTTCTCGCTCGCTCCCCGCCGGGCGTCGTTGCGGCGCACTGGCGCAGCAGCGTAGAGCGTCAGGGTGTACTGCGGAACACGCGCCCAGGCGAGCGCACTAAGAACGTGTCCGGACTAAACGATCGGCCCGCCGGTCCTGAGGAGTTGGGGAGTCCCTGGAGCTGTTGTCTGATCTGACGCGTTTTTTCTCCCCAGCTT
>JALYLO010000085.1 GCA_030774175.1 Actinomycetota bacterium | reverse complement strand
CGGATCACATCGACCCGTCGATCGCCGAAGCGACCCGCGAGGGCCGCAGGCGCGAGTTCTCCGCGTTCACGTCGTTCTCGGGCGAGCAGGTTCCCGACCCGCAGGCGGTCGCGACGTTCGAGGCCTCCAAGCTCACCGGCTGGGGCGCGCCGGAACCGCTCTACGCGGAGCTGTTGCGGCTCCGCCGCGAGCTGCCCCGCGAGCTGCTCGTCGAGACCGAAGGCAGGCGGTTGACGATGCGGCGCGGCGCGGTCGAGCTCGTCGCGGACTTCGACGCTGCGACGGTGGAGCTCCGCCGATGAGCCGCGCGGTCTGGCCGGGCGAGGCGTTCCCGCTCGGCCCGGTGTGGGACGGCAATGGAACGAACTTCTCGCTGTTCTCCGAGAACGCGGAGCGCGTCCAGCTCTGCCTCTTCGACGAGGACGGTGGTGAGGAGCGCATCGAGCTGCGCGAGCGTGCGGCGTTCAACTGGCATTGCTACCTGCCGGGGATCGGCCCCGGACAGCGCTACGGGTACCGCGTGTACGGCCCCTACAAGCCCGCAACGGGCAAGCGCTTCAATGCCGAGAAGCTCCTGATCGACCCGTACGCGAAGGCGATCGACGGGGGCGTCGACTGGGACGCCGCCAACGTTCTGCCGTACGTGCCGACGGGCTCCGCCGACGCCGACCTCACGATCGACGAGACCGATTCCGCACCCGCGATTCCGAAATCGGTCGTGGTCGACCCGTCCTTCGACTGGGAGGACGACGAGTGGGTGCGGCCGCGGGTGCCGTGGAACCAGACGGTCATCTACGAGGTGCACGTGAAAGGCTTCACGAAGACGCGCGAAGACGTGCGCCCGGACCTGCGCGGTGCGTACGCCGGGCTCGCGAGCGACGGTGCGATCGAGTACCTGAAGTCGCTGGGTGTCAACGCGGTCGAGTTGCTGCCGGTGCAGCACATCGTCGACGAGGGCTTCCTGCACGACCGAGGGCTGACGAACTACTGGGGCTACTCGACGATCGGCTACCTGGCGCCGCACTCGCTCTACTCCGCGACCGGCGACCAGGTGCGCGAGTTCAAAGGCATGGTGAAGGCGCTGCACCGCGCCGGCCTCGAGGTGATCCTCGACGTGGTCTACAACCACACAGCCGAGGGAAACCAGCTAGGCCCGATGCTCAGCTTCAGGGGCGTCGACAACGAGAGCTACTACCGCCTCGTTCCCGGCGACCCTCGCCTTTACATGGACTACACCGGCACCGGGAACACGCTGAACCCCGTCCACCCGACGGTGCTGCGGCTGATCATGGACTCGCTGCGGTACTTCGTGACCGAGTGCCACGTCGACGGCTTCCGCTTCGACCTCGCCTCGGCGCTTGCGCGTGAGTTCTACGAGGTCGACCGCCTCTCCGCGTTCTTCGACATCATCCACCAGGATCCCGTCCTCTCCCAGGTGAAGCTGATCGCCGAGCCGTGGGACGTCGGCCCGGGTGGGTACCAGGTCGGGAACTTCCCGATCCTCTGGTCGGAGTGGAACGGCATCTACCGGGACACGATGCGCGACTTCTGGCGCGGCCGGTCCTCGCTCGCCGAGTTCGCGTTGCGATTCGGCGGCTCGGCCGACCTCTACCAGACCGACCGGCGGCCGTTCGCATCCATCAACTTCATCACCGCCCACGACGGGTTCACCCTGCGTGACCTGGTCTCTTACAACGAGAAGCACAACGAGGCAAACGGCGAGGGAAACGGTGACGGCACCGATGACAACCGCTCGTGGAACTGCGACGTCGAAGGCTCGACGGACGATCCCGGCGTACTGGCGCTCCGCGCGCGACAGCAGCGCAACTTCCTGGCGACTCTCCTGCTCTCGCAGGGCGTCCCGATGCTGCTCGGCGGCGACGAGATCGGGCGGACGCAGGGCGGCAACAACAATGCGTGGTGCCAGGACAATGAGATCTCGTGGTTCGACTGGGACTCGTGTGATGAGGAGCTGCTCGCCTTCGTGCGGCAGCTGACCGAGCTGCGGCGCGAGCATCCCGTCTTCCGTCGCGCGAACTTCTTCGAAGGCAAGGGCGAGCAGCTGCCCGACGTCTGGTGGATGCGGCCGGACGGGCGCCGCATGACGCGCCGCGACTGGGACAACACGGAGTCGCGTGCAATCGGCGTATTCATGAACGGCGACGAGCTCGACACGCAGACGCAAACCGGTGAGCAGCTGCGCGACGAGTCGTTCCTGATGCTCTTCAACGCGCATTTCGAGGATGTCACGTTCCGCCTGCCCGCCCGCCGGTTCGGCACGCGCTGGGAGGTCGTCCTCACGACCGGGCGCTGCGAGTGCGCGAAGTTCGTCCCGGGCGCCGACGTCGAGGTCGAGGCCCGCTCGCTCGCGGTCTTCCGCCGTGCGTGATCACGTGGCTCGCCCACTGCGGGCGACCTACAGGCTCCAGTTGACTCCCGAGTTCGGCTTCGCTCGGGCACGCGAGCTCGTGCCGTACCTGCGCGACCTCGGCATCTCGCACCTCTACCTGTCGCCTTCACTCCAGGCGCGAACGGGCTCGACGCACGGGTACGACGTGATCGACCCGCGGCACATCTCACCGGCGCTCGGCGGTGAGGACGAGTTCCGCGCGCTCGCGGGCGGCGAGCTCGGTGTCATTCTCGACATCGTCCCGAATCACATGGCGGCGGTCGACGAGAACCCGTTCTGGCGCGATCGCGAGTTGCGCGAGATGTTCTTCGACGTCGACCTGAAGACCGGCTTTCATCGCCGGTTCTTCGACGTGGGCGATCTCGGCGGCCTCAAGCAGGAGGAGTGGGAGGTCTTTTGGGCGACGCACGCGAAGGTGATCGAACTCGTGCGCGAAGGCCTCGTCGACGGCGTCCGAGTCGACCACCCAGACGGGCTCGCCGACCCGGCCCAGTACTTCGACCGCCTGAGCGAGGCCGGGGTGGAGCACGTGTGGGCGGAGAAGATCGTCGGGCCCGGGGAGGAGCTGCGCGATTGGCCGGTCGAGGGGACGACCGGCTACGAGTTCCTGAACGACGTGATGGGGCTGTTCGTCGACGAGGACGCGGAGGTGCCGTTCACGAGGCTCTACGAGGAGGTGACCGGCGACACCCGTCGCTTCGAGGACATCGCGGCGCTCTCCAAGCTCGAGGTCGCGGTCAACATCTTCGAGCCAGAGCTCCGGCGCCTGCACCAGGAGCTCGACGTCGAGAACCTGCCGCTCGCCCTCACCTCCTTCCACGTCTACCGCACCTATATCTGCCCACGCGACGGCGAGATCGACGACGCGGACCGGTTCGAGATCGGGCGCGCCGGCGTGTCGGAGGAGCTGCGGCGCATCCTCTTTCTCCAGGTGGAGGGCAACGATGATTTCGTGGTCCGCTTCCAGCAGACGACGGGGCCGGTGATGGCGAAGGGCGTCGAGGACACCGCGTTCTACCGCTACTTTCGCCTCGCGGCGCTGAACGAGGTCGGCGGCAGCCCGGCGAGGTTCGGTCTCGCCGTCGCGGAGTTCCACGGGGCGAACGCGCGGCGCGCGGAGCGATTTCCGCTGCACCTCCTGACGACCTACACCCACGACACGAAGCGCTCGCCCGACGTGCGCGCGCGCATCGTCGCGCTTACGTGGCTCGCGGACGAGTGGGCGGAGCGCGTGCGCGCGTGGCGGGCCGAACTGGGCGGGCTCGACGACGCGCGCGAGGAGCTGCTCGTCTACCAAACGCTCGTCGGTGCGCTCCCGATCGGGCGCGACCGCCTGGACGCCTACCTCGAGAAGGCGCTGCGCGAGGGCAAGGTGAACACGAACTGGCTGTCGCCAAACGTGGAGTACGAAGCACGCGTGCAGGAGTATGCGTGGCGCGCCGCCGCACTGGTCGCCGACGACCCGTTCCTCGCTCGGGCGCGCGAGTTGGGGCGGCGGATCGCGCTCGGGCAGCTGCTCCTGAAGCTCACCTCGCCCGGGGTGCCGGATATCTACCAGGGCGACGAGCTCGAGGACCTCTCGCTCGTCGACCCGGACAACCGGCGCCCGGTGGACTGGGACGCCCGACGTGCGGCGCTGGCGGCGCTGCGCGCGGGCGCCGCCCCGACCGACGAGACGGCGAAGCTTTACGTCACCTGGAAGACGCTCGAGCTGCGCGCGGAGCGCGCGGCGGCGTTCGCCGGCCGGTACGAGCCGATCGACCTCGGCCCGGGTGTCTGTGCCTACACGCGCGGCGGCGAGGTGCTCGGCGCCGTCGCTACGCGCGCGGACGTCGAGCTGCAGCCGCCGCAGGGCTGGCGGGACGTGCTCCGCCTGAGGGGCCTCGTGCTCGGGGTGCGGGACGCACTGTAAGCGGGACACAGGGAAGTAATCGGCGTCGCTTGCTGGCCCTGTGGACAACTCGTCACACTTGTTTCACACTTGGTCTGACCAGGGGACATGTCTCGACCGCCGCCGCTCGCGCGGGTGCGCAGGGAAATCGCTGCGTCCGGTTGATCGCCGGTCACAGTTCTGTCACCCTCGTTCGGCGACGACGGAAATCGCCGCTGCACAGGCTCGCGCGCGAGTCTGAACGTTCTGGCAGCCTCCCCCAACGGGTCGCGGCCGGAAAAGTGGGGGTCGGGGTGCCGCAGCCTCGACCCCCACGTGTTGGGCCTCCGCGCGTGCCCGACCGCGCGACGGAGGGAACCTCTACAGGAGCAACTTCACCCAGCGCGGTTTGCACTCGCAGCGAAGATGCGACTCGCGACAGCTGCGGCAATGCCTCTGGTTGAGGATGACCCAGCGCAGATGCGCGATCTCGACGGCCAAGGCGAGACAGAAAGCCGGCAGCAGCTCGGGGTTCCTCAGTTCGACAGGATCGGCCAGATGCGCTCGACCCGCAATGGGCCGTCCGGCCCATGGTTGCCACCGGACGTCCCAGGGGCTTCCAGTACCCTCCGGGCCGTGGCCAAGGTCGCGCATCCCGCGCCGACGCTGGAGTGGGACACGCCCCTCTACCAGCAGGCGAGCACGCAGCTCGACCACGCGCTGGAGCTGGCCGGCGTTCCCGACTTCGTCTCGACCCGGCTTCGCCACCCCGAGCGAGCGCTGATCCTGACGCTTCCCGTGCGGATGGACGACGGAACGTACCGCTCGTTCCCGGCCTACCGCGTGCAGCACTCATCGGTGCTCGGGCCCACGAAGGGCGGCATCCGCTACGAGCGAGTGATCTCGCTACGGGACGCGGCGCTCGTCGCCGCTATCCGCGACGTCTCCCGCGCGCTCGAGGCGCGGGGCGTGTACCCATGACGGAACAGCTCGTCCGCGATGCGATGGGGCCCGAGCCGCTCGCGCTCGAGGTCGGCGCGTCGGCCCGCGAGGCGGGCGAGGCATTGGCGCGCGACGCCGTGCGGGCCGTGCTCGTCTGCGACGACGGACGCCTCGTCGGCGTCGTCACACGCAAAACGCTCGTGCGGGAGGTCGTCGCCGGCGGCCGCGATCCGAACTCGACCACGCTCGGCGAGATCGCCGAGGAGCCGAACGCGACGCTCGACTCCGGAATGGGCCTGCACGAGGCCTTCGCGCTGCTCGAGGAGCAGGACTACGAGCGCGTGCCGGTCCTCGAGGACGGGAAGCTCGTCGGCGTGCTCTCCCGCTCGGCCGTGCAGCGCCGTCTGGCGGAGGACGACCCGCCGGCCGACGTCGACCGCGAGCTCTAGAACACCGCTATCAGGGCTCCCTGCGTCCTTGCCCGGCTTGCCTTTCGCCTGCCAGGATCATCACGGAACCTCCGGAACGGTGCACTCGCGAACGCGACTACGCCGCGAGAGCGGGCGCGGCCTCTGCGAGGAGCGTCCCGAGCGCCTCGCGGAGCCCCTGCCGGATCTCGTTGTCGGCCAGGTGGCCGTCATCGTCGAACCGTTCGTGCGCGTGCGCGACGGTGAGCTCCGCGTCGGTCACGCGCGCGCCCATCGCTCCCAGGACCTTGCGGAGCTCCGCCGCCGCCCACACGCCGCCGAACGCGCCGGCGCTCGAGGCGATTACCGCGACGGGCTTGTTGCGGAACGCGTTCGTCGCGATCGGCCGGGATGCCCAGTCGAGAGCGTTCTTGAGCGCGCCCGGGACCGACGAGTTGTACTCCGGCGTTGCAAAGAAGACAGCGTCGACCTTGCGAATCAAGTTGCGCAAGGCCTCGACCGCGACGGGGCCGGGAGTGACATCGTCGTCGGCGTCGTAGGCCGGGATCTCCTTCAACCCGTCCCAGACCTCCACGTCGACTCCCGCCGGCGCCTCCTCGCGCAGAGCGCGGAGGAGGGCCGTGTTGTTGGAGCCGGCGCGGAGGGAGCCGCTGATCGCGAGGACGCGCATTACGCCTCCTGTGCGACCAGCGTCAGGTCGGCCTTCAGCGTGACCTCGTTGGCGAGGGCCGGCTCGCCGTTCGGGAGCGGCATGTTCCACTTGATGTCGTACTCGGTGCGGTCGATCGTCGTCTCGAGCGACAGCCCGACGCGCTTCGCGCCGAAGTGGTCGATCGCGGGACCGACGATGGTCCCGGAGAGGGTCGCGGGCTTCGTGATCCCCTTGA
>JALYLO010000084.1 GCA_030774175.1 Actinomycetota bacterium | reverse complement strand
TTCCGAAAGTCTCGCGCGCCCTGGCGGCTGCAAAGCTGCGCCGGGCTGTGTCCTCGGTCGCCCCGATAGAACACCGCTATCGGGGCTCCCTGCGTCCTTGCCCGGCTTGCTTTTCGCCTGCCAGGATCATCACGGAACTTGCGGAACGGTGCACTTCGCAACCTTCGCGGCTCCCTTTCGCGTCTAATCCCCTGCCGTGGCGGATGACCTGACGCTGGACCTCGCCGACGGGCGGCTCACCATCTCGCGCGACGCCGTGGCGGAGATCGTCGCCGAGACGGCGCTCGGCTGCTACGGGGTCGTCGGCCTCTCCGCGGGAACGCGGGTCAGGCGCATCCTTCGCCGCGAGGGGATCAGCATCGAAGGCGATGCGCACGCGCTCCGCATCGAGCTGCATGTCGTCGTCGAGCACGGGCTGAACCTCGCCGAAGTCGCCTCGACCGTCCGCTCGCAGGTCGGGTACGAGGTCGAGCGGCTGACCGGGCTCGCGGTCGCGGCGGTGGAGGTCGTCATTCAGCGGGTCAGGCAGAGCGCGTGAGAGAGCTCGTTCGTGGGCTCGTGAACGGCGCCCGCGCGGCGATCGAGGCGAACCGCAGCCGCATCGACGACCTCAACGTCTACCCGGTCCCGGACGGAGACACCGGCACCAACCTGACGCTGACCGTGCGCGAGATCGCGAAGTCGTTCGAAGGCGACGGCCCCGATGACCGCGCCGCCCTCGCACGCGAGGTATCGCGGGCCGCATTGATGGGAGCCCGCGGCAACTCCGGCGTGATCCTCTCGCAGATCATCCGGGGCGCCACCGAGTCGCTCGCGGACAGCGACGACCTGGCGCGCGCCTTCCGCTCGGCCAGCGACGCCGCTTATCGCGCCGTGAAGAAACCCGTCGAAGGGACGATGCTGACCGCGATCCGCGCGTTGGCCGACGCGGCCGAGCAGAACGCCGACCTCGCAAGCATCATCGCGGCGGGGGACGCGATCGTGGTGAAGACGCGCGAGATGCTGCCGGTGCTGAAGGAAGCCGGCGTGGTCGACGCCGGCGCGGCGGGGCTCCTCGAGATCGTCCGAGGGGTCGCCGCCGCACTGAGCGGGGAGCCCCTGCCCGAGGTGCCCGAGCACGACCACCGCGAGCTCGGCGTCGATGCGATCCACCAGGAGCTCTCCCGCTACCGCTACTGCACGGTGTTCGTCGTCGAGGGAGACGAGCTCGACCCCGACGGGCTCGAGCAGGAGCTCGAGCGGATCGGCGACTCGCTGCTCGTCGTCGGCGACAGCACGGCCTTGAAGGTGCACGTGCACACAGACGATCCCGGACGCGCCCTGTCGCTGGGGGTCGCGCGCGGCGCGATCGGAGGCGTCGAGATCGCCAACATGCACGAGCAGACACTGGAGCGCGAAGAGCGCCTGCTGCACGCGGTCCCCGAGACGTCCGCCGTCGTCGCGGTGGTCTCTGGCGACGGGAACCGCGAGCTCTTCGAGAGCTTCCAAGCGGTGGTCGTCGACGGCGGCCGCACGATGAATCCCTCGACCGCCGCCCTGCTCGCCGCGATCGAGGCGGTGCCGCCGAAGCAGGTGGTCGTACTCCCGAACTCGAGCAACGTGCTGATGAGCGCGGAGCAGGCCGCCGACCACTCCTCGAAGACGGTGCGCGTCGTGCCGACGACCTCCCTCCAGGCCGGGCTCGCGGCGCTCGTCGCGTTCGATCCGTCGCGGACGGCCGAGGACAACGCAGCGGAGATGCGCGACGCGGTGGACGCGGTCGCGACCGGCGCGGTGACGGTCGCCTCGCGGGACGTCGACCTGAACGGGCTCGCGGTGCGCAAGGGCAAGTGGCTCGGCCTCGCCGACGGCGAGCCGGTCGCGGGCGGCGAGACCTTCGACGAGGTCGCGCGCGCCGTCCTGGAACGGCTGCTCGCGGAACCGCGCGGCGTGCTGACACTGCTCACAGGCGAAGAGCCGCCCGCCCTCGAGACCTTGCTTGCGAGCCTCGCCGAGGAGCACCCGGAGCTCGAGCTCGACGTTCACGAGGGCGGCCAGCCGCACTATCCACTGCTGCTCTCCGCGGAATGACCGCGAGCGAGCCGATCCGCGTCGTGCTCGTCGAGGACAACGACAGCTTCCGCGAGACGCTGCAACTGCTCTTTGGGCTGCGCCAGGAGATCCAGGTGGTCGGGAGCGTGGCGACGGGGCACGAGGCGCCTGCGCTTTGCGCCGAGCTCGCGCCGGATGTCGTGCTGATGGATTACCGGATGCCCGGCATGAACGGCGCCGAGACGACGCGGGCCGTCCTCGCGGCCGCGCCCGGGACGAGCGTCGTCTGTCTGACGGCGTCCGTGACGAGGACGGAGATCGGCGAGCTGCTCGAAGCGGGCGCCGTGGCCTGCGTGACGAAAGATGAGGACTTCGACCGCATCGTCGCCGCCGTCGAGGAGGCGGCAGGGAGGTGAACCTCACCATCGAGAACACGGCGGTCGTGCTGGACTCGACCGCCGATTTTCCCGCTGCGCCGGACCGGTTCCCGAACTTCCGGGTCGTCCCGTTGTACGTCAGCTTCGGTGACGAGAGCTTCCGCGACTACGTCGAGATGGGAGCGGAGGAGTTCTATACACGCCTGCAGACCGCCGACGAGCTGCCGACGACGTCGCAGCCGACGCCCGGCGACTTCCTCGCGGCCTACGAGCAGCTCGAGCAGTACGAGCGGATCCTCTCGCTCCAGATCTCGTCGACGCTCTCGGGCACGTTCGGAAGCGCCGAAACGGCGGCGGAGATGCTCGGCGGCGCCCGCGTCCGGGTGATCGACACGCGCACCGTCTCTGCCTCGATCGCGTTGATTGCGATCGGCGTAGAAGAGCGGCTGGAGCGCGGCACCACCGACGAGGAGATCGATGCGTTCGTCGCCCGCTACCAGGAGTGCCACCACCTGCTGTTCACGGTCAACACCCTCGACTACCTCGCGAGGGGCGGTCGCATCGGCCGCGCGGCGGCGCTCGCGGGCAACCTGCTGAACGTGAAGCCGATCCTGACGATCCGCGACGGCGAGGTCATCCCGCTGAAGCGCGTGCGCGGTAACCACAAGGCGTTCGCGGAGTTTCGTGGGTTGTTCGAGTCGACGACGACCGACTCCCCACGCTTGAAGGTCGGCATCGCGCACGCCGCCGCGCCCGAGCGCCTCCTCGCGCTGCGCGAACTCGTCGAGCACGTGCGCCCGCAGGCACAGATCGAGATCGCGACGACGCTCGGCGCCGTCGTTGGGACCCACGCGGGACCGGGGACCATCGGCTTCTTCTGGTTCGAGGACTCCTAGCATCACCGGACGCCGCCCACTCCCGCCGGGCAAGCCCGGCTCCGTGGGCGGCTCACCACGCTGACCGCACGTCGCCTTTCGGGGTCGTGCAAAGCACTGTCCCCTCCGGCGGCGCACGCCCAGCGCGGCGCCGGAGGCGCTAGGAATGCGGGCGTTGTGTTCGTGATCGATGATGGCGTCCGGTCCGGGTCCTATGCTCGGTCCCGGTGGCGACGATGACCCGGATGCACGCGGGTTTCACGGGTGTGGTCCAGCATGACTGGCCGCGCCCGCGCGCCTGGGCGCGGCCGGAACGGCTCGACGCGGGCATCGACTCCCTCCCCGGCGTCGGCGCCGCGCTCGCGAGGCGGCTGCGGGCGCTCGGGCTCGAGACCGTGCGCGACCTGCTCCTGCACAGGCCGCGGCGCTACGAGAGCGCCGTCGACGAGATCGCCATCTCGCAGCTATGGGGCGACGACGAGGTCGCGATCGCGGGCGAGGTCGTCGACGTGCGCACGCGCCGGCTCGGCGGCCGCCGCACGATCGTGACCGCCCGCATCAGGGACGCGAGCGGCACGATCGGCGCCTCGTGGTTCAACCAGCCGTGGCTCGCCGACAAGCTGACGCCCGGGACGCACCTGCGGCTGCGTGGCAAGCTCGGCCGGCACGGCTTCGACGTGAAGAGCTACGACCTGGGCGCGGCGCGCGCGACAGCCGACTTCGCGCCCGTCTACCCGGCGAGCGAGCAGGTGCCGTCAACGAAGCTGCGCGATCTCGTGCGCGGCGCGTTGATCGAGCACGCGCGCGACTTCCCCGATCCACTGCCCGCCGAGCTCGATCTGCCGCTGCGTCGCGATGCGCTCGCGGCCCTCCACTTCCCTCGCGACGAGGTGGACGCCGAGCTCGCCCGGCGCCGGCTCGCGCTCGACGAGCTGCTTGCGCTGCAACTCGTGGTCGCCCGCTCGCGCGATGTCGACGCGGTGGCTCCGTCGCTTGCGTCGCCCGGCGACCTGGCGAGGCGTTACCGCGAGGTGCTGCCGTTTGCGTTCACGGAGCACCAGGAGTCCGCGATCGCCGAGATCGACGCCGACCTCGCACGCACGATGCCGATGCAGCGGCTGCTGCAGGGCGACGTTGGCTCGGGGAAGACCGTCGTCGCCCTCTACGCGCTGCTCCGAGCGGTCGAGAGTGGCAGCCAGGGTGCGCTGATGGCGCCTACCGAGACGCTCGCCGAGCAGCACTTCCTGACGCTCGAGCCGCTCTGCGCGCAACTCGGCGTGCGTTGCGTGCTGCTGACGGGCTCGGTCGGGTCGAAGAAGATCCGCGGCGAGATCGCCAATGGGGTCGCCCAGGTTGCGATCGGCACCCACGCCCTCATCCAGCGTGACGTGGAGTTCGTCGATCTCGCGGTCGCCGTCGTCGACGAGCAGCACCGCTTCGGCGTCGAGCAGCGGACCGCGCTCGCCGAGGGTCGCTCGCCGCATGTCCTGCACATGACCGCGACACCGATCCCTCGCACGCTCGCCCTGACGATCTACGGCGATCTCGCGGTCAGCGAGATCGCGAAGCCGCCGGCCGACCGCAAGCCGATCGTGACCGCGTGGGTCGGGGCGGAGCGCTCCTCGGAGGCGTATGCACGCCTCCGCGTTCATCTGGACGCCGGCCGTCAGGCCTACGTCGTCTGCCCGCTGATCGAGCAGTCCGAGACGCGGCTTGCCCGCGCTGCCGAGGAGGAGGCCGAGCGTCTCCGGCGCGCCGAGCTGAAGGGCTACCGCGTCGGCCTGCTGCACGGGAGGCTGAAGCCGGCCGATCGTCGCGAGGTAATGGCGCAGTTCAAGCAGGGCGAGCTCGACGTGCTCGTCGCGACGACGGTGATCGAGGTGGGGGTCGACGTGCCGAACGCGACGATCATGATCGTGCAGGAGGCAGACCGCTTCGGCCTCGCGCAGCTGCACCAGCTGCGCGGCCGCGTCGGGCGCGGGGCGGAGCAGAGCTACTGCCTGCTGATCTCGCGCGACAAGCTGGAGCTGACCGATGTCGCGCAGTCCCGACTGAAGGCGCTCGTCGACACGACCGACGGCTTCGAGCTCGCCGAGATCGATCTCGAGCTGCGCGGCGAGGGGCAGCTCCTCGGCACACGCCAGTCGGGCTGGAGCGACCTCCGTTTCACGAAGCTGCGCGTCGACCGCGACCTGCTCGAGCGGGCCCGCGAGCTCGCGCGGCAGCTCGAGGGCGAAGACGGCCCATGGCAGGACGAGGCGGACCGGCTCGCGTCGCCCGGGGCCGCGAGTGGTCTCGCTTGAGGATCATCGCCGGCACCCATCGCGGGCAGCGGATCGCGGCGCCGAAGGGGCGCGACACCCGGCCGACCTCCGACCGCGTGCGCGAAAACGCCTTCAACCTGATCGGCCCCGTTGACGGCGCGGACGTGCTCGACCTCTTCGCCGGCTCGGGAGCGATGGGGCTCGAGGCGCTCTCGCGTGGCGCCACGTCCGCCACGTTCGTCGAGTCGGATCGCGACGCCGTTCGGACGATCAACGCAAACCTCGACAAGCTGAAGCTGCGCGCCACCGTCCTCCAGCAGGACGCGGTCCGCGTGGTCTCGCGGGAGGGGCGGACGTTCGATCTGATTCTCTGCGACCCGCCCTACGACTACGACCCCGGCCGTCTCGCGCCCCACCTCGCGCGGCTGCTCGCACCGGACGGCGTGCTCGTCTACGAGACCGCCGGCCGGGCGGATCCGCCGGACGTGCCGGGCCTCGAGGTGCGAACCTCACGCAAGTACGGCTCTGCACGGCTTACCCTGTTCGAGCAGTGATCACCGCCATCTATCCCGGGACCTACGACCCCGTCACGAACGGGCACGTCGACGTGATCACGCGCGCGGCACGGATCTTCGACCGCGTGGTGATCGGCGTCGTCGGGAGCCCGCATCACAAGGTGCCGCTCTTCGGGGTCGAGGAGCGCTGCATCCTCCTCGAGGAGGCGCTGGCCGGGATCCCGAACGTCGAGGTCGCGGTCTTCAGCGAGCTGGTCGTCGACTTCGCGCGCCGCTGGAACGCAAAGGTGATCGTGAAGGGGCTGAGGGTCGTCTCGGACTTCGAGTGGGAGTTCCAGATGAACCAGCTGAACCGCCACTTGGCGCCCGACATCGAGACCGTCTACGTGATGGCGAGCCCTCAGGTCAGCTTCGTCTCTTCGAGCGGTGTGAAGGAGATCGCCCTGTTCGGCGGAAATGTCGATGAGCTCGTGCCGGAGGCCGTCGCGCGCCGCTTGCGGGAGATGTTCCCCGACGGTCGAGGCGGCGCTCCACTTTCGGACCAGGAGTAGACTGCGCCGCATGGACGTCCTCGTTCTGATCGACAAGCTCGACGACCTCGTGCACAACGCCAAGGCCGTGCCGCTCACGGACCAGGTCCGGATCGACCGTGAGGAGATCTACGACATCCTCGACCAGATGCGCGCCACGATCCCGGAGGAGATCAAGCAGGCCCGTTGGATCGTCAAGGAGCGCCAGGAGATGCTGGCCGAGGCGAAGCGCGAGCAGGACCGGCTCCTCCAGGAAGCGCGTGAGCAGGCGGTTCGCGAGGCCTCGCAGACCGAGATCGTGAAGCTGGCCGAGCGGCAGGCGCAGGAGATCATCGACGAGGCGCGCCGGCAGGCGCGCGAGATGCGCCTCGAGATGGAGGACTGGGCCGACGGGATGCTCGCCACGCTCGAGACGAACCTCGACAAGTTCCTGACCGCGGTGCGCCGTGGACGGGAACGCCTGCACGAGCGTTCGCAGGAGTCCGTCGTCGCCGGGATCGGCCCCATCGATCTCTCGGACAACGGCTCCAGCTACGAATAGCGGC
>JALYLO010000083.1 GCA_030774175.1 Actinomycetota bacterium | reverse complement strand
TTGCCTAAGAGACTGTGTCGCCTAAGACACGGTGTTGCTCTGAGAGACGGTGCTTCCTCTCAGGAGCCGGCGGCGGCCACGACGAGCTCGGCGAGATCGGTCGGCGTCGTGCCGACCTTGATCCCGACCGCCTCGAGCGCGTCCTTCTTCGCCTGCGCGGTGCCCGACGACCCCGAGATGATCGCACCGGCGTGCCCCATCGTCTTGCCCGGAGGTGCCGAGAAGCCGGCGATGTAGGAGAAGACGGGCTTCGACATGTACTCGGAGACCCAGCGCGCGGCCTTCTCCTCCTCGTCGCCGCCGATCTCGCCCACGAGCACGACCAGCGTCGTCTCCGCGTCCGCTTCGAACTTCTCGAGCACGTCGATGAAGCTCGAGCCGACGACGGGATCGCCGCCGATGCCCACGATCGTCGAGTTGCCGAGGCCGCGCTCGGCCAGCTCGTTGCCGATCTGATAGGTGAGCGTCCCCGAGCGCGAGACGAGCCCGATGGCGCCGGGCTTGAACACCTCGGCCGGGATGATCCCGACGTTGGCCTTGCCGGGCGAGAGCACCCCCGGGCAGTTCGGCCCGATCAGCGTCACGCCCTTCGGCCGAACGTAGCTGTGCACGCGCAACATCTCGTGTGCGGGGATGTGCTCCGTGATGCAGATCACCGTCTGGATGCTCGCGTCGACGGCCTCGTAGATGGCGTCCGGCGCGAAGCGGGCGGGAACGAAGATCATCGAGGTATTCGCGCCGGTGTCGGCGACGGCATCCGCGACCGTGTTGTAGACCGGGATCCCCTCGACGTCCTGGCCGCCCTTCCCGGGTGTGACGCCGGCGACGACATCGGTGCCGTAGGCGCGGTTGCGCAGCCCGTGGAAGCGTCCCTCGGAGCCGGTCAGGCCGGAGACGACGAGCTTCGTCTCGTTGTCGACGATGATCGACATCAGATGCCCGATGTGGAGTTGAATTCAGGCATCTACGTTTGCGACTTCCGGGACCTGATCAGGATCTTCGTGTCCTGCCAGGTGATGCCGTCGTCGCTCGTCACGCTCGCCAGCAGCTCTCGTACCCTCTCGGCCTCTTCGCCGGTGCAGCCGGTGCGGGCAAGCCAGTCGGCGAGGTGGTGCGTCTTGTCGAAGAACTCGACGCGCTCGAGTTCGAGGCCTGCGCTCTCGAGCAGCTCACGCCATTCCTGCTCGGAGAGGTTGCGGACGTGGGTCGGGTCGCGGAGCTTCTCGGCGGCTTCGACCTCCTCGGAGGTGTAGAGCGTGTCCTCGACGACGACGACGCGGTTCGAGACGCGCGCCAGCTCGCCGATCGCCTTGCCGATGTCGGCAAAGTGATGCGGTGCGATGCGGGTGACGACGACATCGAACGAGCCGCTGGCGAACGGCAGGTCCTCCGCCGAGCAGACGACGTCCGCCTGCATGCCGGGCGCGGGATCCGCGGTGACGACCTCGACACCGAGCTCGCGCAGCTTCCGCGCAACATGACCGCCGCCGGTCGCGACGTCGAGTGCCTTCACGCCCTCGTGCGGATCGCACATCTCGACGACGATGTCGAGGTCGGCGTCGGATGCGTGCGTCGTCGAGGTGCGGTAGGCCTCGGCGCGGTCGCTCCACACGTCGCTCATTCCGCGAGCTCCACGGCCAGCTTCGCCGCATCGAGCATCGTCGGTGAGACGTGGACGTTCGGCAGCGCAGCGTCGGCGAGGATCTTGCGACCCTCCGCAGCATTCGTGCCGTCGAGGCGCACGACGACCGGCATTGAGATCTGCATCTGCTCGAGCGCGTCGAGCACGCCCCGCGCGACCTCGTCGCAGCGTGTGATGCCGCCGAAGATGTTGAAGAGGATCGAGCGCACCTGCTCGTCGCGCGTGATCACCTCGAGCGCGTCGATCACGCCCTGTGCGTCGCCGCCGCCGCCGAGATCGCAGAAGTTGGCGGGCTTGCCGCCGGCGACGACTACCACGTCGACCGTGGACATCGAGAGCCCCGCCCCGTTGCCGAGGATTCCCACGAAGCCGTCGAGCTTGACGTAGGTCACGCCCTTCTCGCGGGCGAGCGCCTCGAGCGGGTCGGCGGCGCTCAGCTCACGGAACTCGGCGATGTCGGGATGGCGGTAGAGCGCACTGTCGTCGACCGTGAACTTCGAATCGAGCGCCTTCACGTCGCCGCCCGGCGTGACGATCAGCGGGTTGATCTCGGCGAGCATCGCGTCGCACTCGACGAAGCAGCGGTAGAGCTTCCCGACGATGTCGGCGATCTGCTTCTGCTCGGCCGGGTCCTCGACGCCCGCCCCGTAGATCAGGCGGCGCGCTACCCAGGGCTGGAACCCTTCGAGCGCGTCGACGTGCAGCCGGACGAGCGCCTCCGGGCTCTCCTCGGCGACCTGCTCGATCTCGACGCCGCCCTGCGTCGTGAACATGAAGAGCGGCTTCTTCGCGCCCCGGTCGAAGGTGACCGAGAGGTAGTACTCCTTGGCGATGTCGGAGGCGCGCTCGATCCACAGCTTCTCGACGACGTGGCCGTTGATGTCGAGGCCGATGATCTCCTTCGCCTTCTGCTCGGCGTCTTGCGGGTCGCCGGCGAGCTTCACGCCGCCGGCCTTGCCGCGGCCGCCCGTCAGCACCTGAGCCTTCACGACGACCGGACCGCCGAGCTCCTCGGCCGCCCGGCGCGCCGCCGCCGCGGTGGTCGCGAGCCGCCCCTCGGACACCGGGATGCCGAAGCGCTTGAAGAGCTCTTTGCCTTGATACTCGAGAAGGTCCATCGGCCGCGCGGCACTTTAGATGATGCGGCTAATCTCGCCGTCGATGGATGCGATCGCCGTCGAGGACATTCGGAAGCGCTACGGCCACGTGCAGGCACTCGACGGCGTCTCGTTCCAGGTGCGCGAGGGCGAGGTCTTCGCCCTGCTCGGCCCGAACGGCGCCGGCAAGTCCACGGCCGTACGTGTGCTCGTGACGCTGACCCTCGCCGACCACGGCGTCGCCTCGATCCTCGGCCGTAACGTGCGGCGCGAGCAGAACGCAGTTCGGCGGACGATCGGCTACGTCCCGCAGGACTCGGGCGTCGACCAGTTCGGAACAGGGCGCGAGAACCTGATGCTCCAGGGACGCGTGCAGGGCATGGGCGGCCGGGAGCTCCGCGCACGCGTCGACGAGCTGCTCGAGCTCGTCGGCATCGCCGACGCCGCAGACCGGATCGTCAAGAACTACTCGGGCGGGATGCGCCGCCGCCTCGACATCGCGCTCGGTCTTGTCCACCGGCCGCGCGTGCTCTTCCTCGACGAGCCGACCACGGGGCTCGACCCGGAAGCGCGCGTCGCGATGTGGGAGGAGGTCTCGCGGCTCGCCCAGGCCGAGTCGCTGACGATCCTCCTCACGACGCACTACCTCGAAGAGGCCGACCAGCTCGTCGGCCGCCTCGCGATCGTCTCGCAGGGCAAGGTGGTCGTCGAAGGCACTCCCGCCGAGCTGAAAGCCGGGCTGCGCGGCGATGCCGTGCACGTCGAGCTCGAGAACGGCGCGGTCGAGGAGGCAAAGCGCGTGCTCGCCGGCGTCGGCGCCCGGCCGGAACAGGTCGTCGACGGGCGCACGATCGTCACGCGCGTCGAGCACGGCGGCCGCGCGCTGCCCGGGATCATCTCCGCGCTCGAAGGCGCCGGAATCGCCGTCGCCTCGGTGTCACTCTCGCGCCCATCGCTCGACGACGTCTACCTGCACTTCACCGGTCGCGACTTCACCTCCGAGGACCGCGCGCAGTGAACGTCGCACGCCACACGTGGTTCATGACCGTCCGGCAGGCGCGCAACCTGATGCGCGAGCCGATCTGGATCGTGCTCCTGCTCGTGCAGCCGATGGTCTGGCTCGTGCTCTACGGCCAGCTGTTCCGGAACGTGACGCGGCTCGGCGGGTTCGGCACCGCCTCCTACATCACGTTCCTCGCGCCGGCGATCGTCGTCATGAACGCGTTCTTCGGTGCGACGTGGAGCGGGATGTCGATGATCAACGACCTCGACCACAAAGTCGTCGAGCGGTTTCTTGCGACCCCCGCCTCGCGCTTCTCGATCGTGCTGTCGCAGATCGTGCGCTCGGCTCTGACGGCTGCGATTCAGGCGGTCGTGATCCTTCTCGTCTCGCTCGCGCTCGGCGTGCGGGTCCACACGGGCGCGCTCGGCTGGCTGACGATCATCGTCGCGGCGATCCTGGTGAACAGCGCTTTCGCGGGGATCTCACAGGCGATCGCGCTCCTCACGCGACGCGAGGCGACGATGATCGCCGTTGCGAACTTCATCGGCCTACCGCTGCTCTTCCTCTCGACGACGATGATCGCGCGTTCGCAGATGCCGGGCTGGATGCAGGGCGCGGCGCGGTTCAACCCGGTCGACTGGGGTGTGAAGGCCGCGCGCGAGGTCGTCCTGCCCGGCACGTCGTGGGGGACGGTCGGTCTCTACCTGTCGCTCCTGCTCGCGCTCTCGGCCGTGACGGCCGGCTGGGCGACGTGGACCTTCCGCGCCTACCAGCGCTCGCTGTAACCGCGGCCGGCTGTCAGCCCCCGACTGCTTCGATCACGCAGATGGGCTGCCCGGTCGTGATCGGCTGCCCCGGTGCGATCGCGAGCTCGGCGACGGTGCCGGCGCGGGGCGCGGTCACCTCGTTCTCCATCTTCATCGCCTCGACGATGCAGATCACCTGCTCCGCCTCGACGGTGTCGCCGTCTGCGACGCGCACCTGGAGGACGGTTCCCTGCATCGGGCTCGTCACCGTGTCGGAGCCGGCGCCGCCCCCGGCAGCCGCGGCGCGCTCACGACGCCGCCGGGCGAGCTCGCGGTACGGCGGCTCCGGCACCTGGAGCTTCACCTCGACGCGGCGCCCGTCGACCTCGGCGTGCGTCGTACGCTCAACCATGCGCCCGACCGTCCAACCGCCGACCGAAGCAGGCGCGGGTGGCGGCTCCGGCGACAACTCCTCCGCGCGCGCTGCGAGCGCCTCCGACTCGACGACGCCGAAGCAGGTCGCGCCCTCCTGGAAGCAGGGATGCGAGAGCAACGCCTTGTGGAAGCCGATCAGCGTCTTCACCCCGCCGATTTGGAACTCGCCGAGTGCACGCAGCATGCGCCCGATCGCGTCTTCACGGTCGGCACCGCGGACGATCAGCTTCGCGATCATGGGGTCGTAGAGCGGCGAGATCTCGGAGCCCGCTGTGACACCGGAATCGACGCGGACGCCGGGGCCAGACGGTTCGCGATACACGGTGATCGTCCCCGGCGCCGGCCGGAAGCCGTTCGCGACGTCCTCGGCGTTGATCCGGCACTCGATCGCGTGCCCCTGGAGGTGGATATCGTCCTGGGTGAACTCGAGCCGCTCGCCGGCCGCGATCTGGACCTGCGCGCGCACGATGTCGACGCCGGCCACGACCTCGGTGATCGTATGCTCGACCTGGATGCGCGTGTTCATCTCCATGAAGTAGTAGGAGCCGTCAGGCGCGAGCAGGCCCTCGATCGTCCCCGCGGAGCGGTACTGTGCCGCGCGGGCTGCGTCGACCGCGATCTTCCCGATCCGGTTCCGCAAATCGGCTCCGACGGCCGGCGAGGGCGTTTCCTCGACGAGCTTCTGGTGGCGGCGCTGGATCGTGCAATCCCGCTCGCCTAGGTGAATGACGTGCCCGAATGCGTCGGCGAGCACCTGCACCTCGACGTGGCGCGGGTCCTCGAGGTAGCGCTCGACGTAGACCGACGAGTCGGCGAAGTACGACCGGCCCTCGCGACGAGCCCACTCGAACGCCTGCAAGGCCTCGTCTGCCGAGCGCACCACCTTCATGCCCTTGCCACCCCCGCCCGCGGCCGCCTTGATCAGCAACGGGTAGCCGAGCTCGCCGCCGAGCACGACGACCTCCGCCGCAGAACCCACGGGATCGGTCGTGCCGGGGATGATCGGGACGCCGGCCGCCTGCATTGCCTGACGTGCTCGCGTCTTCGAGCCCATCAGCTCGATCGAGGCTGGCGGCGGGCCGATCCAGACGAGGCCGGCGTCCTCGACGGCGCGCGCGAACGCGGCGTTCTCGGCGAGGAAGCCGTAGCCGGGATGAATCGCCTCGGCGCCCGAGCGCGCCGCCGCGCCGAGGAGCTTCTCGACGACGAGGTAGCTCTCTGCCGAGGTGCTGCCTCCGAGCGCAAGCGCCTCGTCCGCATAAAGGCTGTGCACCGCCGTCCGGTCGACGTCCGAGTAGACCGCGACCGAGCGGATGCCCATGTCACGCAGGGTGCGAAAGATGCGCAGGGCGATCTCGCCTCGGTTGGCGACAAGGACTTTCGCGAACACAAGCCGTATTCTGCTTCCGGATGGGCCTTGCAGATCAGTTGACCGTCGCACGAGCGGTCTCGGTACCGATCGTGGTCGCGCTCTTCGCGATCCCGTTCGCAGGCCACGACTACTGGGCGACGGGCATCTTCTGCGTCGCGATGGCCACCGACTGGTTCGACGGGCGCATCGCACGCCGCAGCGGCCGGACCTCGTCGTTCGGCTCGCTGCTCGACCCGGTCGCCGACAAGCTGCTCGTGATGGCGACCCTGATCGTCCTGATCGATCAAGGGGTCTTTCCCGCCTGGATGGTCGCAGCGATCGTCGCGCGCGAGCTTTTGATCTCGGGACTGCGCCAGGCGGCCGTCGAGCGCGGTGTCGTGATCGCCGCCCGCGACCTCGGAAAGCTGAAGACGTGGTCGCAGGCCGTCGCCGCAGCAATCGGCGGGCTCGCCGCCGCCGGCGCGTGGCGGCACGACGCTGCGTGGTGGGCGCTCGTCGTCGCGCTCGCCCTCACCTGGATCTCGGGGCTCGACTATGCGCGCGCGGCCCCGCGGGTCCTCCGCGGACGCGCCGTCGTCGCTCCGTAGTTACGTCTCGAGGGCCTCGTCGATCCCGGCCTGCCACCAGGAATCGGCGACCGGCTCGCGCTCCGCGAGCAGTGCCGCCACGGCAGCGGCGACCGCAGCCGGCTGCTCCGGGGTCAACTCGAGCTCCACCGGCGGCGAGCCTACCAAGCTCACCAATCTCACCTCTTCGAGGGATTTGGCCAGAGCAAGGGGATTCACCCATCCGGGTGATGTCCACACGGGGCGGGTTGATCGAGAATCCCTCCCAATGCGGCATCAATCTCGGAGGACCCCCGTCATGCTCCAATGGAACCCGAAGCTCGCACTGCTCGTCGTGTTGGTGCTCCTCGTCGCGATCTCCGCGGTCGGCGGCATGGTCGACGGCGGCGGTGCAAACTTCACCTGGTAGCGATCGACCCGATGACATGAGCGGCCGCGGGCTCCCACCCATCAGGCTCCTTGCGGTCGTGGCGCCCGTTTCGCTCGTCGGCGTCGCCGCGTACCTTGCGGCGACGTTCTCGTTCGCCCGCGATCCGGGCACGGCGGCCACGGTGGGAGGTGTCTGCGCGTTCCTCGTCGCCTCGACGCTCGCCGAGCGCTTCCCCGTACCCGTGGAGGGTGCCGACGCGAACGGCCTCTCGCTCGGCTTCGCTTTCGCAGTCGCGGCGCTCGTCCTCTTCGGCTGGGCCCCGGCCACCTTCGTCTACGTGACCGCTCCGAGCCTGATCGCCCTCGTCCAACGCAAGCCGCTGATCCGCACCCTCTTCAACGCGGGTGTCTTCGGCATCGTCGGCACGATCGCCGGCGCGGTGCTCGTGCATCTGCACGGGGGCAGCGCAGGTGCGATTGTCGCCCGGGTCTCGGTCACGGCAGCGATCCTCTACGCCGTCAACCTGCTGCTCGTGACCGCTGCGATCTCCGCGTCGGGCTCCGAGATCGGCTACGTGCACCTGATCCGCTCGAACGTGCGCTGGACGATCATCCCGTTCACGCTGATGGCATCGAGCGCGCTGACGCTCGTCGTCCTCTGGCAGCGCACGCCGTTCCTCTTCGTCGCGCTCGCCGGCCCGCTCGTCGCGATCTCGCTCTATCAGCGCTCGATGCACCGGGCACTCAGCGCCACAAAGCTCGCCCTGACCGATCCGCTCACGGGGCTCGGCAATCACCGCCACTTTCACGAGCGTCTCCAGCGCGAGCTCGCGTTGGCTGCCGAGGGCGACGGCCTGGTCTCGCTCTGCTTCCTCGACATCGACGACTTCAAGCGCATCAACGACCTCTTCGGCCATCCTGCGGGTGACAGCGTCCTGTCGCAGGTCGCGGCGCGGCTGCGCCAGGGCGGCGAGGCGTTCCGGCTCGGCGGCGACGAATTTGCACTGTTGCTCCCCGGGAGCGAGGAGAACGCGGCGCTGGAGATCGCGCGCTCGATCGTCGGGCGCATCGGTGGAAGCGACGTCGGCACCGTCGGCGCGATTACGGCCAGCGCGGGTGTCGCAACGTTCCCGCAGCACGGTCGCGAGCGCGACTCGCTGATCCGGCTCGCCGACGGTGCCCTCTACCGGGCCAAGGAGCACGGGAAGAACCAGGTGCAGCCGGCGTACCCCGAACTGCTGGGGCCCGCGGAGGCGAGCGGTGCCGACCGGGCCGCGCGCTTCCGCGCTGCGGTCTCGCTCGCCCGAGCTGTCGACTCGCGCGACACCTACTCGGGGAGCCACTCGGGGCGGGTCGCCGTGCTCGCCGAGAAGATCGCGACCCAGTTCGGCCAACCGGCCGAGGAGGTCGAGCTGACCCGGCTCGCAGGGAGCCTGCACGACCTCGGCAAGCTCGCGATCCCGGAGGAGATCCTCCGCAAGGCCGGCGCGCTGACGGAAGCCGAGCGGCTCGTGCTCGAGCGCCATCCGCAGATCGGCCACCGGATGCTGGAGAGCCTGGGTGTCGAGGCGGTCGCCGACTGGGTCCTCCACCATCACGAGCGCTGGGACGGAACGGGCTATCCGGACGGGCTGGGCGGAGAGAACATCCCGCTGGGCGCACGGATCGTCTTCGTCGCCGACGCGTTCGACGCGATGACCTCGAACCGGACGTACCGCAGGGCTCTGAGCCACGATGACGCCCTGCGTGAAGTCGCGCGCTGCGCGGGCTCGCAGTTCGATCCGGAGGTCGTGGACGCGCTCCTGGCCGCGGTCGGAACGCCGGAGACGGTCGCGGTCTAAATCTAAAGCGGGATGTTGCCGTGCTTGCGCGGCGGGGTGCGCTCGCGTTTCGTCACGGCCGTGCGCAACGCGTCGATCAGCACCGGGCGAGTGCGCCGGGGCTCGATCACGTCGTCGACGTAGCCGCGCTCGGCGGCGGTGTAGGGATTGGCGAAGCGCTCCCTGTACTCGGCGATCAGCTCGGCGCGCCGTGCCTCGGGATCGTCGGAGTCGGCGAGCTCCTGGCGGAAGACGATGTTGACGGCGCCCTCGGGGCCCATGACGGCCACTTCGGCGGTCGGCCAGGCGAAGTTGAAGTCTGCGCGGACGTGCTTCGAGCTCATGACGTCGTACGCGCCGCCGTACGCCTTGCGCGTGATCACGGTCAGCTTCGGCACCGTCGCCTCGCAATACGAGTAGAGGAGCTTCGCTCCGTGCCGGATGATCCCGCCCCACTCCTGCGACGTCCCGGGCAGGAAGCCCGGCACGTCGACGAAGGTGACGATCGGGATGTTGAACGCGTCGCAGGTGCGGACGAAGCGAGCGGCCTTCTCCGACGAATCGATGTCGAGCACCCCGGCCAGCACCTGAGGCTGGTTACCGACGATGCCGACGCTGTAGCCGCCGAGGCGCGCGAACCCGCAGACGATGTTCTGCGCATAGAGCGGCTGGATCTCGAGAAACTCGCCGTCGTCGACGACCGCGCCGACCACCTTCTTGATGTCGTACGGCTTCGTCGCCTCGTCCGGCACGAGGCGGTCGAGCTCCGGCGACTCGCGGTCGACGGGGTCGGCCGGCGGGTCGTACGGCGTCGGGTGCGCGTTCGACTGCGGGAGGAAGCTGAGCAGGTAGCGGGCGTCCTCGAGCGCGGCGTCCTCGGTGGGTGCGGTCAGGTGCGCGACGCCCGACTTGGTCGCATGCGTGAGCGCGCCGCCCAACTCCTCGAACGATACCTCCTCGCCGGTCACGGTCTTCAAGACGTCGGGCCCCGTGATGAACATGTACGACGTTCCCTCGACCATCAGCACGAAGTCGGTCATGGCGGGCGAGTAGACCGCACCTCCGGCACAGGGGCCCATGACGAGGGAGATCTGCGGGATCACGCCGGAGGCCTGGACGTTGCGCCAGAAGATCTCGGCGTACCCGGCGAGCGAAACGACGCCTTCCTGGATCCGTGCTCCGCCAGAGTCGTTGATCCCAATCAGCGGGCAGCCGTACTTGGCCGCCATGTCCATCACCTTGCAGATCTTCTCGGCGAAGACCTCGCTCAACGAGCCGCCGAAGACGGTGAAGTCCTGGCTGAAGACGAACACGCGCCGGCCGAAGATCTGGCCGTAGCCGGTGACGACCGCATCGCCGTACGGACGGCGCTCGAGCATCCCGAAGTTCGACTCGCGGTGACGCACGTAGCGGTCGAGCTCGACGAACGAGCCGGGATCACAGAGCTTCTCCGCTCGTTCGCGGGCCAGCAGCTTGCCCTGGTCGCGCTGCCTCGCGACTGATTTGGGCGACCCGGCGTGGCGGGCCTCGCCGCGCAGCTCAGCGAGCCACTGCAGCTTCTCGGCCGTGGTGCCGTGCGCCCGCTTCTCCGTCTGCGCCACGGGCGGAGCCTAGAGGATTGCCTCTCGATCAGAATGGGCCGATGAGCCTCGAAGCTGCAGCCGCCGATCTGCGGGCCGCGATCGAGTCGGCCGCGGAACTGGATGCGGCGTCGTTCGCGCGCCGGACGCGCAATGCGATCGCGCAGGCGGTGGTTGCCGCCGCGATCGCCGCCGAGGAGAGGCTCGCACCGCCGGAGCGCGAGCCGCCGCTCGACGAGCTGAGCGGCCGTGTCGGACCGAAGCTCGCCGCGGAGCTCGCCGCCGTCTACGGCGGGGAGGCCGGGTGGACGAGCCACGCGATCGACGCGCTCGAGCCGCTGCACGCGCTCACCGCGCGCTGAGGGGTGAACGCGTCGAGCTCGTCGGCGCGTAGAGTCGGCTCATGGGGACCCTCGACCGCCGCACGGTGTGGCCCTACGACGAGGCGGGCGAGCCCGGCCCCTTCGTCTACCAGCGCTACGCGCACCCCACGGGCGCCGAGGCCGAGCAGGCACTCGGAGCGCTCGAGGGCGGCGACGCGCTGCTCTACGGCTCGGGAACAGCGGCCGCGACGGCGTGCGTGTTCGCGTTCTGCCGGCCGGGCGCGACGGTCGCACTCGCGGAGGGCGCCTACTTCGGGACGGGCGTCACGCTGGCGCAGTTCGAGCCTTGGGGCCTCCGGGTGGTCGAGTACGACCAGACGGGCCCTCCGCCCGCAGACGCCGACGTCGTGTGGGTCGAATCGCCTGCAAACCCGATCCTCACGCAGCCCAGCTGGGCGGCGCTCCGCGCGCACCGCGGGCTCGTCCTCTGCGACGCGACCCTTTCCACCCCGGTCTTCATCAAGGCGCTCGACGAGGGCGCCGACATCGTCCTCCATTCTGCGAGCAAGTTCCTGACCGGCCACCACGAGGCACTCCTCGGCGCGACGGTGACTCGCGACGGTGAGAAGACGCGCCGCCTCTACGAGGCCCGGATGCGGCTCGGGCTGTCCGCCGCGCCCGACGCGGCCGACGCCCTCCGGCGGGGCCTCCGCACGCTCGAGGTGCGCATCCGCCGCCAGGCGCAGACCGCCCGCGAGCTGGCCCGCCGGCTGGAGCAGCACCCCGCGGTCGTCCGGGTCCGCTATCCCGGCGTGGGCGGAGTGATCTCCTTCGACGTGGCCGACAGCGACGCCCGCGCCGTCGAGACCTCGACCCGCCTGATCCGCAACCAGACCTCGCTCGGCGGCGTCGAGTCGTCGCTCGAGAGCCGCCACCGGTGGGAAGGCGACCGGATTCCGCGCGGTCTCCTGCGGCTTTCGGTCGGTCTGGAGGGCCCGGACGCCATCTGGGCCGACCTCGAGCAGGCTCTGGAAAAGCGCGCCTAGCGTTACTTCGACAACAAGCCGGAGGAGGGACTCGAACCCACGCACTCCTCATTACAAGTGAGGTGCTCTGCCAACTGAGCTACTCCGGCGCAGCGGAAGTGTAGGCATGCGGGCCCGACCGCATGACGTCGGGCCCGCCTACTGGAGGACTGGCTACTGAAGGACCTGGCGGGAGTCCTGATGGAGCAGGATCTTCCGCTTCACGCGCTGGAGCGCGTTGTCGATCGTCTTCGTGTCGCAGCCGAGGTCCTCTGCCATCTGCTCGTAGGACGAGCCCTCGAGGTAGTGGCGCAACGCGTCCGCCTCGAGCGGTGACAGCGTCGTCGACAGGCAGCCGACGAGCGACTGGAGCTCCTCCGTCGAGATCACGCAGACGGCCGGGTCGTCCACGTTCGGGCCCGGGAGGGCGTCGCCAAGGGTGCAGTCGTCGCCGTCGTGGCCGGCCGGCGTGTGGCTGAACGACACGTACTGGTTGAGCGGCGCATGCTTGAACCGCGTCGCCGTCTTGATCGCAGTGATGATCTGGCGCGTCACGCACAGCTCCGCGAACGAGCGGAACGACGTCTCCTTGTCCGGGCGGAAGTCCCGCACCGCCTTGTAAAGGCCGACGAGGCCCTCCTGGATCAGATCCTCAGAGTCGCCGCCGGCGAGGAAGTACGAGCTCGCCTTCAGCCGGACGAACGAGGTGTAGCGGCGCATCAGCTGGTCCATCGCGACCGAACTGCCGTTGCGAGCCTTCATGACGAGCTGCAAATCCTCGAGTTCTCGTTGAACCTTCTGCGGCGACTTCGGAGCGGCTGCGCTGCGGACGGACACGGTGGTTACCCCCGTAGTAGCTGGCGTTTTTGGGCTCGGCCTCCGTCCTAAACCACCGAAGTCTCACCCTGAGGTTGAGGTAAACCTAGCAAATCCTTACAAAGAGCACAAGCCCCAATTGCAGCGGACCCGCTTACTCGCCTCGGCGGAGCCGCTCCAGACGGGCCCGGGTCTCCGGGTCCAGTTTGCCCTCGAGCCCGCGCGGGGCATCCTCGCGGCGCGCGGCCGGCTCGAGGTCGCGGAAGAATCCCTGCGAGGAGAGCTTCGTGACCTCGCCGCCGGCGGCTGCGGCCACCGTCGTGTCGCTCGTCACGAGGAGCACCTGGCGGCGGCCACGGTGGTCTGCGGCCAGCCGCTCGAGCAGCGTGTCGGCATGCGGCGCGTAGCGAACCTGGAGCGGCCCTCGCTCGGCGTCCTCCCCGACGCCGTCGAAGACGACGACGCCGCGGGCGCCACGCAGCGCGACGAAGCTCGCCAGCGAGTCGACCAGCTCGCGGGGATCGTCGAACGGGCCCGCGTACAGCAGGTTGTAGCCGTCGAACAGATAGAGGTCCGCGTCAGGCACGCGCGGTGCGTTGCCGGCGCGCCTCGTACAGGAGCAGCGCGGCCGCGACGCTGACGTTTAGCGACTCGACCTGGCCGGCCAGCGGGATCGAAACGAGCGCGTCGCACATCCGCCGTACGAGCGGCCGCAGCCCCTTCCCCTCCGCGCCCAGCACGAGCGCCGTCCCGCCGGAGAGATCGGTCTCCCACATCGTCGCCACGCCGTCGTCGCCCGTCGCGCCGTAGACCCAGAGGTCGGCGCCCTTCACCTCCTCGAGGTAGCGCGCGAGGTTGCTGACGACGGCGACCGGAATGTGCTCGACCGCGCCCGCCGACGCCCGCGCGACGGCGGGCGTGACGACCGCCGAACCGTGCGCGGGCACGACGACGCCGGTCGCACCCGCACCGTCGGCGCTGCGGCAGACCGCGCCCAGGTTGCGCGGGTCGGTGACCCGGTCGAGAACGGCGAGCAGCGGCCGCTCCGACGCCGCGAGCTCGTAGGCGTCGGCGTAGCGGAACGGCTCGACCAGAGCCAAAACTCCTTGGTGATCGCGGGTATCGGCCCGCTCGGTCAGCTCGCGATCGGCCTTCGGCTTCGGCCGCGCCTCGGCGAGCCAGTCCTCGGCCTTCAGCGCCCGCTCGGTTGCCCACAGCTCGAGCACCTCGCGGCGTCCCCGGAGCGCCTCGCGCACGGCGCGCCGGCCGTAGACGAGGTCCGGTGTCACGTGCCGCGACGGACGAGCGTATGCCCGCCGCCGGGCTCGTCGCGCATCTCCCAACCGCGGGCTGCAAGCTCGTCGCGCAGCCGGTCGGAGGTCTCGAAGTCGCGCTCGGCCCGCGCCTCGGCCCGACGCTTCGCGAGCTCGACCACGTCGGGGGGCGCCTCGTCGCGCTCGGCGAGCGAACCGAGCCCGAAGACCGAGAGGCCGCGGCGCAGCAACTCGAGCCGGCCGTTCGACGCCCAGTCGTGCAGAACGGCGAGTGCGGCGGGCGTGTCGAAGTCGTCGTCGAGGGCGGCGCTGAACGGCGCCCACGCGCCCTCGTCGTGCGCCGCTGCCGTCAGGGTGAACGCATTGCGCAACGTGTCGCGGCGCGCGGCCGCCTGCGCCATCGTCTCGGCCGAGAAATCGATCGGCTTTCGCCAGTGCGCGGTGAGGAAGAAGACGAGGATCGCCTCGCTCCCCCACTCCTCGAGTGTCTCGCGGATCGTCGCAACGTTTCCGATCGACTTCGACATCTTCTCGCCGGTGAACCGGAGCATCCCGTTGTGGGTCCAAATCTGGGCGAACGGATGCCCGAGCGCCTGCGACTGCGCGACCTCGTTCTCGTGGTGTGGGAAGACGAGATCGAGCCCGCCGCCGTGGATCTCGAAAGCCGGACCGAAGATCTCCTCGGCCATCGCCGAGCACTCGATGTGCCAGCCCGGACGGCCGCGGCCCCAGGGCGAGTCCCACCAGGTGTCCTCCGTCTCCGGCTTGTTCGCCTTCCAGAGCGCGAAATCGCGGCCGTCCTCCTTGCGCGGGTTCGGCTCCTGCTCCTCGACCTGGTCGGGGCGCTGGCCCGAAAGGCGCCCGTAGTCTGCGAAGCTCGAGACCCTGAAGTAGACGTCCCCGTCGACGGCATACGCGTTGCCGTGCGTGATCAGCTCCTCGATGAACGCGACGATCTCGGGCACCGACTCGGTCGCCTTCGGGAGATGGTCGGGCATACCGAGACCGAGGTCGCCCGTGTCCTCCAGGTACCAACCCGTCGCGCGCTCTGCGAGCTCGGCGCTCGCGCCGGGCGCGGCGTCGTAGATCTTGTCGTTGATGTCGGTGATGTTGTGCACGAGCCGGGCGTCGTAACCCGTCGCACGAAGCCACGAACGCAGCCACATGCCGACGACGAACGGCCGCGCGTTCCCGATGTGCGCGCGCGCGTACACGGTCGGCCCGCAGACGTACATGCGAACCGGACCGGGCGCGGCCGGAAGCTCGACGAGCGAACGCGTGAGCGTGTCGTGGAGGCGCACGCGTTCTAGGGTAGTGCCCGGCTCTATGGTTGCGTGCGGCGCAATGCCTCGTCACGCGGCAGCGCGCACAGAACGGCCCACAGCTCGGGGCCGCGCTCGGCCCCGGTCAGCGCGACCCGGAGCGCCTTCAGGCTGCCGCCGACGGCCTTCAACTCGCGCAGCAGCGCCTTCGCTTCGTCCTTGTCGAGCGTCTCCCCGAGCTGCGAGCGGAGCTCGACGAAGCGGCCGAGCGTCTCGGGACTTTGTGATGAGTCAACACGAGCGGGCTCGAGGACGGAGAGCGCGAGCGCACGACCCTCGACGAGATCGTGCGCGCCTCGCAGCAGCGGTGCGGCCTCCACCGGGACGCCGGCGCGACGCGCCAGCTCGGCGTCGTCGAGGCCGGCCAGGACGTCAACGGAGAGCGAGCGGATCCGCGCGAGGTCGAGGTGGACGTCGTGCCTCGGCAGGCCGAGCTCCTCGAGGTACGCCCGGACGGCCTCGGCCGGATAGCCGGCGTCGCGGAGCGAGGCGACCGTGGCGCCTTCGGCGCGCTTCGACAGCTTCTTGCCGTCGTCGCCGACGACGAGGCCGTGGTGGATCACCTCCGGGCGGGCGGCGCCGAGCGCACGGAAGAGCGCGGTGTGCAGCTCCTCGTTCGCGCGATGGTCGGAGCCGCGGATCACGTGCGTGATCCGGAAGTCGGCGTCGTCGACGACGCTCGCGAGGTGAAAAGTCGGCGACCCGTCCTCGCGCCAGAGCATCACGCCCTCGAAGCGCTGGGGCAGCCCCGCAGCCCGTGCGGCCTCCAGGTGGCGCTCCGCCCGCTCGCTCTGACGGACCGGGCCCTCGTCCCACTCGACCCCGAGCCAGCAGAGATCGTCGAGAATCCCCTCCTCGCCGCCGGGGAGGTTGCGCGCCGGGTCGGTGTCGTCGATTCGCAGGAGCAGGTGGTCGCCGAAGCTGCGGTTCGCGACGGCGCTCAGCGCGTTCCCGACGTGCAGCGTGCCCGTCGGGCTCGGGGCAAAGCGAACGCGGATCACGTCGCGAGCGCCGGTCGGTTTCGGGGGATCAAGCGGGCGAGCCCGGCGCCGACGAGCGCGACCGCCGCGCTCACCCAGAACGCGGCGGCGAAGGCCGACTCCGCCGGCACATGCGTGTGCGCAATCGTGTCGGCGCTGACGATTGCCGCCCCGACCTGGCCCCCGATGACGCTTCCGACCGTGCGCATCACGGTGTTCATGCCCGTCGCGACGCCTGTCTCGCTCGGACGCACCGCGTCGATGATCAGCTTCGCCATCGCGGCGAACGCGAACGGGACGCCGATCCCGAGCAGGACCATCCAGACCGAGATCTGCCAGGGGTGCTCGTGGAAGAGCGCGAGCAGCGCGATTCCGATCGCGGCGATCACCATGCCGAGCGCGAGCGGCAGGCGCGAGCCGTAGCGCGAACCGAGCCGGCCGGCGACCGGCCCCGCGACGAAGCCCAGGAGGCCACCGGGCAGGAGATAGAGGCCGGTCAGCGTCGGCGACAGGCCGAAGCCGTAGTGGACGGCGCCGCCGGGGTGCCGCTGCATCAAGCTCGGGAGCAGCACGAACGCGCCGAACATCGCGAAGCCCGTGAAGACCGCGGTGATGTTCGTGAACAACACGGGCCGGTGCACGAGCATGCGCATGTCGATCATCGGCTCGGGGACTCTCAGCTCCGTGCGGACCCAGGCGTACGCGAGCACCGCCGACGCGCCGAACAGCGCCACCACCCGCCTCGAGCCCCAGCCCCACACCGGCCCCTCGGTGAGCCCGAGGAGCAGGGCGATGAGGAGGCCCGAAAGGAACAGCGCCCCGAGCGGGTCGAGGCGCGAGGGCGTTTTCACCGGCGAGGAGGGCACGAAGCGCCACACGCCGAGGACGGCGATCCCGACCACGATCGCGCCGACGATGAAGAGCCACCGCCACGACCCGAAGTCGATGAGCACGCCCGAGAGCACGAGGCCAAGGCCGCCCCCGACACCGAGGATCGCGGAGACGATCCCGACGCCGGCGCCCAGCCTCTCGGCGGGGAACTCGTCGTAGACGATCGCGAACGCGAGCGGGAAGACGGCGCCGCCGAAGCCCTGGATCGCGCGGAAGGCGATCAGGGACCAAATGTCCCACGCGAAGATGGCCGCCACGCAGCCGACGAAGAAGATGCTCAAGCTGATCAGGAGCAGGCGCTCCTTGCCGTAGGTGTCCCCGAGCTTGCCGAGCACCGGCGTCGCGACGGCCGAGACGAGCAGGAACGACGTGAAGAGCCAGGTCGCCCAGGCCGTGGAGGTGTGCAGGTCCCGCTGAAGGCTTGGCAGCGCGGGCAGAATCATCGTCTGCTGGAGCGCGTATGCGAGGCCGGCAAGCGCGAGGAATGCGAGAGTGATGTTGTAGTGCTGGCGCGTCTCCGCCACTCCCGGACTCTAGAGGCTTGCCTGTAGCCGCCGCCCTCCGCTGCCGATAGGACGTTCGATGCGCTCCGTGATCGGCCTGTGCGCGACCGTCGGCACCGTCGCGGGCGCCTACGTGCCCGAGCTCTGGGGCTCGGGCAGCTTCTCGTTCGCCTCCGTCGTCGGCGCGGTCGCGGGCGGCGTCGCGGGGGTCTGGCTCGGCGTGCGCCTGTCCGACTAGCCAACCCTCTAGGCTCGTGCGCATGGCCAGCAGCATCGTCTCGCGCGTGCGCACGGTTGGTGCGTTCCTGCATGCGCATCCACTGCTGACGAAAACACTGCAACTCGCCCTCGTCGCCTTAACGCTCGGCTTCTGCGCCTGGGCGGTGCGTGATCAATGGTCGAAGGCCGGGCCTCGGCTCGAGCACGCAAGCCCGGCCTACCTCGCACTCGCGTTCGCCGCGGTGGCGGCGTACTACCTCGTCTTCATCCTCGGCTGGATTCGGATCCTCGCTCTGTGGGGCATCGAGGTTCCCTACCGCGTCGCCCTCGGAGCCGAGATGGTCTCGATGCTCGCGAAATACATTCCGGGCGGCGTCTGGACTCCCGCCGCACGCGCGGTGGCGCTTCGCCGTTCGGCGGGCGTGAGCGAGACGACGAGGGTGCTCGCATCGGTCTTCGTCGAGGCGGCGCTCTCAGCGATCTCGGGGGTGATCGTGTTCGTCGTCAGCCTCGCGTGGGTGAAAGGCGTCAACGCCCCGCTGCTGCCCCTCGTCGGATTCGGGGCCGCCTGCGCACTCGGGCTCCACCCGCGCATCTTTCGTCCGCTCGCGAACAAGCTGCTCCGCCCGTTCGGAGCCGAGCACATCGACCCGCTGCCGTTCACCGAGACGGTCGGGCTCCTGCTCTTCTACTGCGGCACCTGGCTGATCGGCGGTTCGGCCGTGTACTTCATGCTGCGCAGCGTCGGCGCGAACGTCGGCTTCGCCGCGATCCCGTTCCTCGGCGGAGTGTCCGCCGTCGGCGCGATCGTCGCGGTGCTCGCCGTGTTCTCGCCCTCGGGCCTCGGCGCACGCGAGGCTTCGATGTACGGCCTCCTGCTCGCGATCACGAGCGAGGGGCCCGCGCTCGGCGTCACGCTCCTGAACCGGCTCGCGATCACGCTCGTCGAGCTGGCGCTCTTCGGCGTCGGCGTCGCCACGTGGCGCACCTTCCGCCGCCCGTC
>JALYLO010000082.1 GCA_030774175.1 Actinomycetota bacterium | reverse complement strand
GTGTGCTGGGCGTGGTGTGGAGTCTGGCAATGGGCGCGCTCGCGCTCGGCTCGATCGCGGCGCCGGCGCTCGTCAACGCAATCGGCCCTCGTCCGTCCCTGGTCGTGGTCGGCGCGATTCTTCCCCTACTGACACTGGCCACCTGGCGCGGACTCGTCGACATCGATCGGAGCGTCGCGGCGCCTGCGGAGGAGCTCGCGGTGATCGAGCGCGTACCGATGTTCGCGCCCCTCTCAATCGTTGCGAAAGAGCACATGGCGGCGACGCTCACTCCGATCTCCGTCGCGGCGGGCGACGTCGTCATTCGCGAAGGAGAGATCGGGGACCGTTTCTACATCGTCGCCCATGGCGAACTGGAAGTGGTCGCCTCGGGCGTGCACACGACGGCGAGCGATGGCGATTACTTCGGCGAGATCGCTTTGATCCGAGACGTGCCGCGCACCGCCACCGTTACAGCGCTCGTCGATTCGCAGCTGTACGCGATGGACCGCAATGACTTCCTCGCCGCGGTCACAGCGCATTCCGGCGTGCGAGCCGCGGGCGAGGCCGTGGTCGAGCAGCGGCAAGGAAGCGTGGCTCGCATCGGCGACCCAGCTTGACGCAGGACGCTTGTCAGCTACTTTCCGAACGTGAAAGAGCGCGATCTCGAGCGCAAGGCCAGGGTCGCGCAGCTCTTGCTCGACGCGGCCCGAACGCTCGGCGAAACCCTCGACCCGGATCGCGTCTATGACAGGTTCCATGACCTGCTCTCTGACGTCGTCCAGCACGACGGGGTGCTCGTCTCGTCGTACGACGAACGCGACGGTCTCATCCGCTGCGACTACGCGTGGTCGGATGGCAACCGTCTCGACACCACGGTGTTCCCGCCGCTGCCGCTGAACCGGAAAGGCGGCGGCATGCAGAGCCAGGTGATCGTAAGCGGCGTGCCGCGTCTCTTCAACGACGTTGCGGATGTCGTCCAGCGCCCCGGCGGCACGTACTACGACGTCGATCGCGAGGGAACGGTCCGGAAGCTTCCCGACTCGGGGCCGCCCGGCAGCCGCGCGGCAATGATGGTGCCGGTGAAGCACGAAGGCCAGGTCGTCGGCGTCGTACAGGTCATGAGCAACAGCGCCGAGTATTTGCCCGAGCAGCTCGAGCTCGTCGACGGTCTCGTGGGGCAGATGGCCGCAGCCGTGCGCAACGCGCGTCTCCAGAAGGAGCAAGTGCGCCTCGAGGCGGCCGCAGCGGCAGCGCGTGCGGTCGCGGCCGAGCGTGTGCAGGCGGCCAACGTGCTCGACGCGGTCGGTGACGGCATCTTCCTCGTCGACGGTGAAGGCGTCGTCCGTCTGTGGAACCGCGCTGCAGCGCTCGTCACCGGGTGTAGCGCCAACGAGGTTAGTGGCGGGCCTATCGTCGACGTGTTCCCGGAGTGGACTGCCTTCGCCGCGCGGATCCCGATCGCCGAGCACGGAGCCGCCGCGCAAGCCGCCACTCTTCCGGCGCGCGTGGGGACGCGGGACCTATGGCTCTCCTTTGTCGCTGTGCGGAGCGCCGACGGAATCGTGTACGCGTTCCGCGACCTCACGAGTGAGCGCCGGCTGGAAGAGGAGAAGAGCGACTTCGTCGCCACGATCTCGCACGAGTTGCGGACGCCGATGGCGGCGGTCTACGGCGCGGCGCAGACGTTGCTCAACCGTGACCACGAACTGACGCCCGAGCAGAAGCACGACCTGCTCGAGATGGTCGCCACGCAGGCTGCGCGGCTCGGCCAGATCACGGAGGCTGTGCTGCTCACCACTCAGCTCGACCAGGGGAGCCTCGCCGTCGAACCAGAACCGGTAGACGTCGGTGCGCTCACGCGCGCAACCGTTGACGCGATGCGTTCGCAGTTACCGCCGTCGGCGGAAGTCGAGATAGACGTCGCGCCGGAGGTCGGAGCGGCGTCAGGCGCGCAGGACCGAATCCAGCAGGTCCTCGTCAACCTTCTCGACAACGCCGTCAAGTACGGCGGCGACGGTCCCGTGAGCATCCGCGTCGAGCCCGCCAACGGCGCCGTCCGCATCCTCGTCGCCGACTCGGGCCCCGGGATTCCGTTCGAGGAGCAACGGCGGATCTTCGAGAAGTTCTACCGTTCCGGACCCGAGCTGACCCGCGCGACGGGCGGCACCGGATTGGGCCTCTACATTTCCCGCGAGTTGGTCCAGCGGATGGGCGGCCGCCTCGAGGTTCGCTCGCAACCCGGTGCGGGAGCGACCTTCATTGTCGAACTGCCGAGGGCAGCGCCGTAACCGTGAAGCAGTCCTGAGAGTGCGCCCGCAGGAATCGAACCTGCCTGCAAATAAGCACTTTTTCTCTGCCGAGGACAGCACCGAGTGTACGCGCTCGGTCTCGTCTGGCACGTTTTCGGCCCCTTTTGACCGCCCGCGGACACCAACGGACTCGACTTACCCGCCAAGCCTGCGTCCCTCGCATTCCGCTCATTTCTCGCTACAATCTCCCCGTGGCGCCAGCTTTCGCAGAGGAAGCGGCACGCATCCGCGAGACGGGCCACC
>JALYLO010000081.1 GCA_030774175.1 Actinomycetota bacterium | reverse complement strand
GCCCCGGTGTTCGCGAGGCAGTGGACGAGGCGCGCCGGCAGGTGCACGCATGAACCGGGACGGAGGGGCGCCTGCTCGCCGGCGATCTCGAGGAAGCCTTCGCCCTCGAGCACGTAGATCACCTCGTCGTAGGTGTGGAAGTGGTCGGGTGCCCGCCCCGTCGGGATCAGGCCGACGAACTGCGTCACCGACGAGCAGCCGAGCTCCGGGGTCGCGCCGAGCACGAACTGCCGGCCGGCCGTGGCGCTCTGACGCTCCGACGCCGCGAGGTCGATGACCGCGCCCGCGGCGGTCGCAGGCTCGGGGTCGTGCACGACCACCGAGAGGATCGCAAGCGCGTCCGCACCGGCGATCATGGAGCTCACGCCGGCTCCGACGAACGCTGCAGTGCCGCTTGCCAGCTCGTGCTCGACCCCGTCGACCGTCAGCGTGCCGGTGCCGTCGAGCACGTAGAGGACCTCGTCGGAGGCGTGGTCGACGCGCTCGCCCGAGTTGCCGGTGAACCTGAGCACGCGCTGCGAGAACACGGAGCACCCGCGGCCGGCGTCGAAGAGGCGGCCGGAAGGGTCGTCGCGCTCGTGCATCGCGTACTCCACGGCGGCATAGGCTACGCGCATGTCCTCGGTCGATCTCGTCAAGCGCTCCTACGCCGCATTCGAGCGCGGCGACCTGGACGGCGTGCTCGGAGACATGGACCCGGAGATCGAGTGGCAGCAGGCCCAGGGGCTGCCGCACGGGGGCACCTACCACGGCGTCGAAGAGGTGCGGCGTACGATCTTCGACCCGCTCAGCGAGGAGTGGTGGGACGAGTTCTCGGCGGTGCCGAGCGAGTTCCTCGACGCCGGCGGCGAGGTGATCGTGCTCGGCCGCTACCGCGGGGTCGCCAAGAGGACGGGCAAAGAATTGGACGTTCCATTCGTCCACGTGTGGACGGTGCGCGGCGAGAAGGCGGTCAGGTTCCGCCAGTTTCTCGACACCGCGGGCTGGGTCGAAGCGCTCGCCTAGAGGGTTGAAGATTTGATCAGATCGTTGACACCCCTCGTGCCGATGGGCGACACTCGTCCCCCGACGTCAACCTTTCCCCCCAGAACTTCCAGCAAGGAGGACTCCGAATGAAGAAGAGCATCGGCTTCGCCCTCGCGGTGCTCGTCACCGCGGCGGTCGCTGCCAGTGCCCAGGGCAGCCCGAAGATCGCGACTTCCGCGCTCTCGTCGCAGGCTGTCAGCTGCAAGAGCACTCTGACCATTCCGTTCGTCACGCCCGTGACCGGCGGTGCCGGCTTCCTCGGCACGCAGCAGGGCAGTTGGGCGAAATACGCAGTCAAGACGCTCGCCAAGCCGCTGGGCCTGAAGATCAAACTGGTTTTCGGCGACACGCCCGTCGAGCAGGGCCCTGCCCCGGCACAGGCGCTGGCACAGAAGTACGTCGGCGACAAGAGCGTGGTGGGCATCCTCGGGCCGTCGACCTCAGGCGCGGTGGTCGCTTCGACCAAGACCTACTTCCAGGCGGGTCTCGCCCACATTTCGCCGTCCGCGACGCACACCGACCTGACGATCGGCACGGCCGGCGATCCGCTGCAGGGCAGCCCTGCGTTCTTCCGTGACGTCCCCGGCGACTACATCCAGGGGCCTGCTGACGCGCGCTTCATGATCAGCAAGCTGCACGTGAAGAAGGTCGTCATCATCGACTTCCAGGAGCCGTACTCGGTGGGTCTCGCCAACGTCGCCGAGACGACGCTCAAGGCCGCAGGCGTCACGGTGATCCGCCTGTCCGCCTCCAATACGACCACCGATTACTCCGCGTTCGTGACCAAGGTCCCGAGCGACGCCGACATCGTGTTCTTCCCGACCCAGAAGCCCGGCGATGCGCAGACCTTCGCCCAGCAGATGATCGAGCAAGGGAAGAAGGCGAAGGTGTTCGGCGGCGACGGCTCGAACGACCCGGCGCAGTTCAAGGTGCCCGGCTCGTACGTGTCCAACTTCGCTCCGGACATCACGGGGATTCCTGCCGACAACGCCATCGTCGCCGGCTGGAAGAAGGACAACCCCGGCAAGGACGTCGGTTCCTTCGGACCGCCGAGCTACGGAGCAGTCCAGATCCTGCTGACCGCGATCAAGAAGGCCTGCGTCGCCGACCACGGCGTGATCAAGCAGCGGCACGACGTGTTGCGGCAGATGAAGAACGTGAGGATCAAGAACTGGATCCTCGGCGGCGACTTCCGCTTCTCCACGAAGACGAACGACCCGCTGAATGCAAAATTCTACATCTTCCAGATCCAGTCGAACGGCTCGTACAAACTCGTCGGCTAGGAAGAACCACCCGTCCTGCGCAGGGGCGGCTCGGGTCACCG
>JALYLO010000080.1 GCA_030774175.1 Actinomycetota bacterium | reverse complement strand
CGGCGTCGTAGGCGGCCTTGCGCCGGTCGAACGGCATGTTGCTCTCGATGAAGTCGACGGTCATGCCGAGACGCTCGAACACGCCCCCGTTCCAGGCCGCGTCGCGCTGGGCCAGGTAGTCGTTGACGGTGACGAGGTGGACGCCTTGCCCCAGCAGCGCATTCAGGTAGAGCGGCAGGCTCGCCACGAAGGTCTTTCCCTCACCGGTCTTCATCTCGGCGATGTCGCCCTCGTGGAGGACGATGCCGCCCATCATCTGGACGTCGAAGATGCGCTGGTCGGACTCGCGCACGCGCGCCTCGCGCACCGCGGCGAACGCCTCGAAGAGGATGTCCTCGAGCGTCTCGCCGTTCTCGAGCCGCTGCCGGAATCCGGCGGTCCTGGCGCGCAGCTCCGAATCGGAGAGCTTCTGGAACTCGGGCTCGAGCGTCGCGATGTAGGCGGCCTGCTCGGCGACACGCTTCATGCGCCGGCCTTCGCCGAAGCGAAGGGCTTTTTCGAGCGATCCCAGGGCGGGCGACATCCGGCACAGGGTACCGACTCACCCGAATCCGACACCCTGAGGCTTGTGTGGGATCGAGTGCCTAGGGGATGGCCCAGACCAGGCGAACCCGCTCCGGTCTGGCGCAGGGCGGGGCGGCTCGACGGTTCAGGACCGACCGGGGTGAGCCGCGCCGCGTCGGCGCCACCAGCCGGAGGTCAGAGCGGGGTCGCCTCGACCTCCCAGAGGTCGCCGTCGAGGCGCGCCGCGCGGACGACGTACTCGGCCCCTTCGCCCTGCCCTGCGCGCTCGAGTGCCGGCGCGCTGCCGAAGCTCGGGCGGCCGTCGACGTGCAGGGTCCGCGAGTCCCGCGTGACCACCAGCTCGGCCTCGTCGCCGCGGAGGCCTGCCACCTCGACGATCGTGATCCTCGAGGCGGCGACGGCCCACGTCGTCGGGCCACGTCGCACCGATTCGGCGCGGTAGGGCGGCGGGATCGCAGACTCGACCGCATCCGCGAGCGGCGCCAGCGCGTCGGCCGGCTCGGCCTCCTCGACCACGAGGGTCCCGTCCTCGAGGGCGACGAAATGTACTGCGTCACCCCGGAGCGCCGGTGCCTCGGCCGTGGCGACGGCGTCCCAACGACGCGCCCGCGGCACCCCGTGGATCCCGGGCTCGCCGCGCGGCGCGCCGTCCCATCCGGGCGGCTCCGGGGCCTGACCGAGCCGCGCACCGGGGCCGCCGGGGTCGAGGCCGAGGCTGCCCGCCTCTGCCAGCTGCACGTGCAGCGGCTTGCGACGGCGGAAGAGACCCACCTACGCCGCGTCGCCGTGGTGTGCGGTGTGCCGGCGCGGCTCGACGATGCGCCGTTCGCGGTAGCGCTTGACCTGCCGCTCGAGCTTCTCGACGAGCCGATCGATCGATGCCTTCATGTCGGGTGACGACTCCCGGGCGCGCAGCGTCACGCCTTTGGCGAAGATCGTCGCCTCCGCGACGTGGCTCGCCGAGATCGAGGGGTTGCGCTGCTCGGAGAGCTCGATCTCGACGAATGTCTGCTCGGCGAGCTGCTTGTCGAGCTTCGCCAGCTTGCGCTCGGCGTACTCGCGGATCGACGGGGCTACCTCCACGTTCTTGCCCTTCACCTGAAGCCTCATCTCCGCCTCCTTGGTGGTGGTCGATCCTTGCCCTCAGCCTAGCGAGCCTAGCGCACCGTCCGGGCGAAGGTGACCACGTGGACCCGGGCCGCTCCGGCCGCCCGGAGCGCCGTCGCGGCCGCGCCGGCGGTCGCACCCGTCGTGTACACGTCGTCGACGAGCAGCACCGTTCTCGGCGCCTCGGCGGTGGCCGCGAACGCGCCGCGAACGTTTGCCCCGCGCTCGGCCCGACTCAGGCCGGTCTGCCGCGTCCCCGGCCGGGTTCGTTCGAGGAGCGGCGCCGTCTCGAGGCACCAGCGACTGCCGAGCTCACGAGCGAGTCGTTCCGCCGGGTGGCGACCGCGCTGGAGCTGCCGCGAGCGTTCGGGCGGGATATACGCGATGACGTCCGCCGCCGGCGGCTCGACGTGTGCGACCACGAGCGCGGCGGCGAGATCTGCGACCCGGCGGAGCCCGTGCTCCTTCCAGGCGCGCAGCAGCGGCCGGGCGGGCCCGGCGTAGGCGACGGCAGCGCGCGCGGAGGCAAACGCGAGCCGCCTGCCGGCGCACTCCCGGCAACGCTCGACGTCCCACGCGGTTGGGGCGCCGCAGCGGGCACAGCGCGGCGCGGTAAGCGGCCCAAGCCGGGAGAGGCAATCGCCGCACAGCACGTCGGCGGAGACGCCGCAGGAGACGCAGCGCCGGGGCAGGAGAAGATCGACGAGCCACGCCACCCACGGTACGGGCGCGGGTGTGACGTGTCTGCACCGAATTCGTGAAAAGAGCGCTACCGAGGCGAGTAGCGGCTGCGCACCGGCAGGCCGTGCCGCGCCCGCAAGCGATTGTCGGCCTCGAGGAGCTGAGCTTGGTCGCCGATGTCGAACCACTCGCCGTCGAGCCGGTAGCCGTAGACCGGCTCGCGCGGGTAGAGCCATGCCACCAGGCTGCCGGCCTGGTCCGGCGCGTTTCCCTCCTCGAGGTAGCGGCGGATCAGCGACAAGAGCTCGCGTGGATAGAGATAGGTCGCAGTCGCGGCGAGCGTCGAGGTGGGATGCTCGGGCTTCTCGACGAAGAAGCCGACGCGGCCATCGGCGTCGAGCTCGACGATGCCGTACTGGGTCGCGAGCTCGAGGTCGCCGCAGTCGTAGACAGCTACGGCCCCGGCGATCCCCCGGGGACGCCAGTCGTCGACGAAATCGCGCAAGCTGTAGTCGAACAGGTTGTCGCCCGCGACGACGAGCAGGTCGTCGTCGATCGCACCGTGCTCGATAGCGAACTGCAGATCGCCGACCGCACCGAGCCGGTCCTGATTGCTGAACGTGCCGTCGTCGTGCACGATCACGCCGGCCGGGCCCGCCCAGCGCCGGAACTCGTCTGCGAAGCGGCTGTTGGTCACGAGATGCACCTCATCCAGCTCCGGGATTTCGCGCACGTTGTCGAGAATCCAGTCGACGATCGGCCGGCCGCCCACGGGCAGCAGTGGCTTCGGGATCGTGTCGGTGAGCGGCCGGAGCCGGGTGGCGTACCCGGCGGCGAGGATGACGCCCTTCATGCCGCCGCGACCGCGACGGCGAGCGACTTGGTGTACGGCCTGCGGTGCACGCCCGCCTCGGTGACGATCGCGTCGATCAGGTCGGCGTCCGTCACGTCGAACGCGGGATTGCGAGCCGCGAAGCGCGTGGTGATCTCCGCCGGGTCGCGCTCCTCGATCGGGATGCCGGAGCCGTCGGCGGTGCCAAGGTCGATCGTCGAGCTCGGCGCCACGACGTAGAGAGGGATGTCGTGATGGAGCGCGAGCACCGCGAGCGAATACGTCCCGATCTTGTTCGCGGTGTCGCCGTTCGCGGCGATGCGATCGGCACCGGTGATCACACAGTCGACCTCGCCCGCTGCCATCAGCGACGCGGCCGCCGAGTCGGCGATCACGGCGTGCGGGATCCCGGCGCTCTCGAGCTCCCAGGCGGTCAGGCGGGAGCCCTGCAGGAGCGGCCGGGTCTCGTCCACCCACACGTGTTGGAGCAGGCCGCGCTCCCAGGCGGCGAGCAGCGCGCCGACCGCACTCCCGTAGCCGCCCGTCGCGAGCCCTCCGGCGTTGCAATGCGTCAGCGCACGGGTGCCGGGCGCAAGCAGCGCAGCGGTGTGGGCGGCCATGCGCCTGCAACGCTCGACCTCGTCGGCGTGGAGGCGCCGGGCGTGCTCGTACGACGGGTCGTCGTGCATCGAGTCGAGCGCCCAGGTGAGGTTGACGGCGGTCGGGCGGGATGCGCGCAGCACGCGCTCCGCGTCTTCCAGGTCTTCTCCCTGCGCTGCCGCCAGCGCAAGCCCATACGCCGCGGCGATACCGATCGCGGGCGCTCCACGCACGACCATCGTGCGGATCGCATCCGCAACCTCGGCGGCCGTGCGGCACTCGACGTCGACCTCCTCGAGCGGTAGGCGTCGCTGATCGAGGAAGACAACGCTGTCCTCCTCGAGCCGAAGGATCCGCTCAGGCTCGAGCACGCGCGTCGACCCGTACGCGAGCCGGCACCGACCGGCCGAA
>JALYLO010000079.1 GCA_030774175.1 Actinomycetota bacterium | reverse complement strand
ACAGCCAACTCTCTCCCTTACCAGCGGTAGTGCGCAAAGGCCTTGTTGGCCTGCGCCATCCGGTACATGTCGTCTTTGCGCTTGTACGCGTTCCCCTGCTGCTCGAGCGCGTCCAGGATCTCGCCGGCCAGCTTGTCCGTCATGTGCTTCTCGCGGCGATCGCGGGAGAACGTAACGAGCCAGCGGAGGGCAAGCGTGCGCCCGCGGCGCTGCGGAACCTCGATCGGAACCTGGTAGTTCGCACCGCCGACGCGGCGCGAGCGAACCTCGAGCACCGGCGTGACGGTCTTGACGGCCTGCTCCAGCACCTCGACCGGCGGACGGCCGGTCTTCTCGCCGACCTTGTCGAGCGCGCCGTAGACGATCGCCTCAGCGGTCGACTTCTTGCCGTCCAGCATGACGCGGTTCATCAGCTGCGTGACGAGCTGGCTGTCGTAGACCGGGTCGGCGATCACCGGCCGCGGCGTGATCTCGGCGCGGCGCGGCATCAGGAAGCGCTCTTCTTTGCGCCGTACTTCGAGCGAGCCTGTTTGCGGTCGGTGACGCCGGAGGCGTCGAGGGCGGCCCGGATCACCTTGTAGCGAAAGCCCGGAAGGTCGCTCGTGCGGCCGCCGCGGACGAGCACGACCGAGTGCTCCTGGAGGTTGTGACCCTCGCCGGGAATGTAGGTGCCGACCTCCTGTCCGTTCGTCAGCCGGACGCGCGCGATCTTCCGCAGGGCCGAGTTCGGCTTCCTGGGCGTGGTCGTGGAGACGCGCGTACAGACGCCGCGCCTCTGCGGGGCCCCCGCGAGCGCAGGCGTCTTGACCTTGCCCTTCTTCTTGGTGCGTCCTTTGCGGATCAGCTGATTGACGGTCGGCATGCTGAGACTGGGTCTCCTAAAGGGTCGTATACAGACAGAAGGCCGGGGGAGCACACGGCGCCCACCGACGGCGAGGCATGGTACCGAAACCTCGAGGAGGCCGCAAACGCCACCAACCCGCTTCGTTCCTTGCCTTCCCGCAGGGTAGCGAATGCGGCGCGTCGCAACGTTCGGTGGCCGGCGGGAGCAACTTCGGGGCCGGCGGCGGGACGCGGTCGCGACGACGGGCCGGGCGACGAGCGTTACCCGAGCGAGAGGAACGGCAGCCACTCGGTCAGGTCGACCGAGTCGGGCTGCGGCAGCTGGTCGCGCTCGCAGCTGAGCTTGCCGAGCGACTGGTTCTGTCGGCGGCGGATCCAGGTCGCAAACGCCCCGCTGCGCTCCTCGGCGACGAGCGCCGGGCGCACCGACGGCGCCGCCTGCTCGAAGGGAAACGACCCGAGCGGGGCTGCTTCGCCGAGCACCGTCACCTGCACCCCGTCGACGGTCACGACCTGGCCGGGGTCGAGTGCGAAGATCCGCCCGGGCGCCTGCTCGGCGAGCGCGACCCCGCTCGTTACGCTCCCGAGCCAGGAGACGGGCCGGTTCGTGCGCACGAGGCGCGCGGTCGACGCCGAGTGAGTGTCGTACCAGTCGAGGAGCTGGCGGGCGCTCGGCCCCGGGACGCGCAGCGTCGCCTGCACGGCACGGCGACGGAGCTCGTCGCCGAGGATCGAGCGGGCGAGCGCCGGCGTCGCCCGGGCAGCCGCGATCGACGCGAGATAGGCGGCACGGCTGCCGCCGAAGTGGTCGAGGATCACGTCGCGCTCCGCCTTTGCCCGTTGCGCCGGGTCGACAGCCTGCGCCTCGGCGAGCACCGCATGCTGAAACTCCGCGGAAAACGCGACGTCGCGGTCGCCGGTCAGGCGCGCCAGGGCGGTGACGTCGTTCGCGAGCAGAGGCGTGCGGTCGAGCAGGCAGATCGCTCCGGCGGGCAGCGTGGCCCCCACGTGGAGCGACGGGTCGAGCTCCTTGCCCGCGAGGGCGGGGGCGTCGCAGAGCGAGTGGTCGCGCGTCCACAGCCAGGTGCAGGCGGCCTTCGGCTTGTCGGGGTCGTTGCCGACCGGGTTGAACGCCGCCCAACCCCACGACCAGACGCTCGCAATGTGCAGCTCCGACGAGACCTGCTCCGCGGCGAGCGCCTCCCACTTGACAACGTCGAGCCATTTCGAGAGGGGCCGCAGGTTCTCGCGGCCACCCGCCTTGGGCGTCGAGCTGAAGGTGAGCATCATCCCCAGCCGGTTCGTCGGGATGCCGATCTCGACCAGGCTGTCGAGTCGGCTGCGCATCGTGGCGCGCAGCCGGCGGCTGCCCTGGACGGCGCCCTGCTTCGAAATGGCGGGGCCCGAGAAGTAGACCTCCGGCACGAGGTCGGCGACCTGCGCGGCCTGCCGCCACCAGTCGTCAGCGGTCGCGTCGTGGGTGTACGGATTGCTGGAGAGGAGCAGGAACGGGCGCGCCCCGCGTTCGGCGAGGCGCTGCAGGAAGACGAGCACGTTCGCGCGGTACTGGGCCGTCGTCGGCGTCCACGGGGTCGGCAGCTGCGCGCCATAGAGCTCGTTCTCAGCCATCAGCGGGTGGTCGCAGCCCGACGAGGTGACCGCGGTGTCGAAGAGCTTGTCCGCGCGCGATCGGATCGTCGCCGGGTCGGCCGGGCTCGACGGCGTCCCGACGCGATTCGAGAGGTAGAGGTCGAAGTAGACGGTCTGGGCGCCCTTCGCCCGAAGCTGCGGGGGGATCACGAAGTTCGAGGCGGCGCCGACGATCCCCGGCCGCGCGAAGATCGTCGACCAGAACGGGACCATCCCGTCCGCGTAGTCGACCCAGAGCGGTTGTGTCTGCGGCAGCCCACACGGCAGCGGGATCGGGGCCGCAGGGCCGCCACCGCGCGCCACGCCGGCGGCGAGCGCGAGCAGGGCGACGCCGAGCCCGAGGATCCGTCTCACGCGCCCGTTGTAGCAGCCGTCCCGCTCAAAGACCCGCGTCCTCGTCCATCGGCAGCGTCCCGGTGAGCTTCTGCGTCATCACAAACGCGGCCACGCCCCTCGGCGCGGCCACGCGAGTCCCCCCGACGCGCCTCGTCCGCGGCGAGAACACGTGAGGCCGGGTTGCCCCGGCCTCACGGTCAAGCTCGTAGCGCTTTCGCGACTCAGTCGTCGAGCGGGCTTTCGAGCTCCGGGATCTCCGTTGCCTCACCGGCATCGTGCGTCGTGGGCACGTCCGCGCCGGGCTCGCCGCCGAACGTGACGTCGAGGCTGCCGAAGTCGATCGCGCTGCCGTCCTGGCCGATCTCCTCGAGCGCCTGGAGCAGCGTGTCGCGTTCGTAGGCCTCGCGAACGATCGGCTCGGCCGGGGCGATATCGATCGTCCGGTACCGCTTCAGGCCCGTCGCCGCCGGGATCAGCTTGCCGATGATCACGTTCTCCTTCAGCCCGAGCAGCCGGTCGATCTTGCCCTCGATCGACGCGTCCGTCAGCACCTTCGTCGTCTCCTGGAAGGAGGCTGCCGAGAGGAACGACT
>JALYLO010000078.1 GCA_030774175.1 Actinomycetota bacterium | reverse complement strand
ATGTCAGCATCGAGTCGAGCGCATCGACGACGTGGATGATGCGCGCGCCGAGAGGGATCTCGTCGCCCGCCAGCCGTGCCGGGTACCCGCTCCCGTCCCACCGCTCGTGGTGGTGGCAGATGGCGGGAACGGAGTCGCGCAGAAAGCCGAGGCGATCGATGATGCGCGCTCCCTCTTCGGCGTGTTCCTGCATGCGCTCCCACTCTTCGTCCGTCAGGGCGCCCGGCTTGAGCAGGATCGCGTCGGGAATTGCGAGCTTCCCGATGTCGTGGAAGAGGGCGGCGTAGCCGAGCACTTCGAGCTCGGCCTGAGCGAGGCCGAGCTGACGCCCGACCGCGAGCGCGAGCCGCTGCACGCGCCGTGAGTGGCCCGCGGTATAGGCGTCGCGGGCGTCGACGGTCGCTGCGAGGCTCTCCATGGCCGCCATCGAGCGCTCCCGGAGAAGCTGGTTCGCCTGCTCGAGCGAGGCGTTCTGCCGCTGGATCGTCTCCGCGGCCTCGCGGAGCTTCTGCACGCTTCGGCGGGTGTGAGCGAGGTACGCCTCCTGCGTCTTGCGGATGAGGAGCAGCGGGATCGCGAAGACGAGCAGGGCGTAGAGCCCGACCGCCTCGTAGCCGAGCGCGATCACGCCGCCGATCAGTCCGTAGAAAAGGTAGTGAAGCAAGAGCCAGGTGAAGCGCTCTCGCCAGACGGTCGACCAGCGCTCACTGCCTTCGAGCGCGAGCGCGAGGCTGAGGAGGCCGGTGTTGGCCGAGAAGTAACCAAGCCCTGCGGCAACCCCCGCGATAACGATTCCGATGCCCGTCGATCGGCAGAGCGCGAAGATGCCGGCTGCGCCCAGCGTCGCGATCGAGAGCGTCCCGATGTTGAAGATGAGACGGTAGAGGGGCGGCCGGCGTGCGCTCCAGTCGATCACCGCCGTTGTGACCGCGAGGGCGAGCGCGACGCGCGGCCCGAAGAGCGCGACGCCGGCGAGGGCGCCGACCGCGCTGACGGAGACCGATCCGTCGGGCAGTTCCAGGGCGAGCGCCTGGCCGGCGCCGACGAGCGCACTGATCGCGACCATGCCGAGCACGTCGCTGCTGTGTCCGAGGAGGACACCTCCAACGCCGCCCACGATGCCGACGGCGCCGACAAAGGCGACCAGCGCGGCGAGGCGCATGGAGGCCGAGACGAAGAACGGACCTGCGACACGATGCGGGCGTGGCGGCGTCCGGCGCCGCTCCTCCTTCGGCTTCGACTGTGTCGCGCGCTCGATTGGCGCACGGTGCTCGTTCTCGGACGGGAGGGTGACGAGGCGCCCTCGGCGCTCCGCGGGGACGAGCAACTGCTCGGCGCTGGCGCCGAGCACACGGTTCCGACCCTGCAGCTTCGCCCGGTAGACGGCGACGTCCGCCTGATGGATGAGCTCGTTTGCGTTCGCGCCGTCTTCTGGAAACGTGGCGACGCCGATCGAGATGGTCGCGCGGATCGGCTCGGTCGACGTCTCGACGTCGAACGTGCTCTCGGCGACGGAGCGACGGACTCGCTCCGCGATCTCGAGTGCCGTCTCCCGTACCGTCTCCGGGAGGAGGATGCTGAACTCCTCGCCGCCGAAGCGGGCCGGCACGTCGTATTGCCGCAGCTCTCTGCCGAAGATCGTGGCGATCCCCCGCAGGACGGCGTCGCCGGCGAGGTGGCCGTACGAGTTGTTGATGTCGCGCAGGAGGTCGAGGTCGATCATCAGGAGCGAGAGCGGCCGGTTGAAGCGCCTAGCGCGATCGAGCTCTTCCTCGAGCGCGGCGGCGAAGTGGCGCGCGTTGAACAGGCCCGTCTTGGGGTCGACGCGCGCCTCCGCCTCGAGCGCGGGCACCGTGAGCGAGCGATGGATGAGCACCAGCGGAGCGAGCGCAAAGACGACCACCCACGGGTTCGCGTGCCAGATGGCGGTGATCGTGACGCCGAGCAACGCGAGCACGAGATCTGTGGAGAGGCTCTCGTAGGTGAAGAGACCGCTGGTGCGCCAGGAGTGCCCGCGGCCCAGGCGCAGCATGAGCGCGAGGAGGACGTGATTCGCGCCGACGAGCACGGTCGCCGCGACGAGCCAGGCGACGGCGGTGCGTGGGCCGTCGGCGGGGATCAGCCAGCGGGCGTGCATGACGGCTTGTGCGCTGGCCCAGGCCGCGAGCAGGTCGAGCGTGTAGTTGGCGATGTTGAAGCCCTGGATGTACCAGGCGTAGCGCTCCTTCAGCCACTCTGGG
>JALYLO010000077.1 GCA_030774175.1 Actinomycetota bacterium | reverse complement strand
TATCGAACATCGTCTCGAGCAGGACGTTGCCTTCGGCCCGAGAGGGCGGGTCGGACGTCATGACGGCGACCACGTCAAGCCCGAGTCTGGCGCCCGCAGCGGCGGTCATGCGGACGTGGTTGGATTGCGCGGCGCCGCCGGTGACGAGCACGTCCGCGTTGGCAGTCACCGCGGCACCCACGCTGAACTCGAGCTTGCGCGCCTTGTTGCCGCCGCCGGCGAGTCCGAGCAGGTCGTCGCGCTTTATCCACAGCCGTCCCGCCGCAAGGCCGAGGGCAGCCGCGAGCCGATCGGCCACTTCGAGCGGGGTAGGCCGCACGCCGAGGTCGACGCGCGTAGGCGAACCGCGCGGCGTCGCTCTGCGCGCCCCAAAGTCGTCCGCATCTGCGGAAGGTTCGTGCCGTGTGGGACATGGCTTTCGCTTCAACGTGCCGGGCGAACGGCGTCGAGGGCGGCGATTACATCCTCGACAAGGTCCTCTTCGTCCTCGATGCCGGCGGCGAAGCGGACCAGCCCGGTGCCCAGGCCGAGCGTGACGAGCTGGTCGGGCTCAAGCACGCCGGTCCACATGGCGGCAGGGTGGATCACCAGGCTGCCCACGCTTCCCACGCTCGCTGATCGTTTCGCGTAGCGCAGGTTCTCGATAAACGCGCCGGCCGCCTCGAAGCTGCCGAGATCGAGCGTCACCACGCCGCCGTAGCCGGACATCTGCCGTGCTGCCGTGGCGTGCTGGGGATGGTCTGGCAGGCCGGGGTAGTGCACGTGGGATACCGCTTCGTGCTGGCTGGCGGCAGTGGCCAGCGCCACGCCGTTGGCGTTGTGGCGTTCGACGCGCAGTTCCAGCGTTCGCATGCCTCGGATCAACAGCCACGCATCGAACGGTCCGAGCACGGCGCCGGTGAGAAGCGCGGTGTCGTAGATCTGCTCGATCAGTTCCGCGTCACCGGCGATTGCGCCCGCGCTGAGGTCCGAATGGCCGCCGAGGTATTTGGTCGCGCTGTGCCAGACGAGATCGATCCCGTGTTCGAGCGGCCGCTGGTTGATCGGCGTCGCAAAAGTGTTGTCGGCCATCGTGAGCGCGCCGTGCGAGCTCGCGATGTCGCTGACGGCACGCAAGTCGGTGACCCGGAGCTTCGGGTTGGACGGGGTCTCGAGCAAGATCAGCGTCGTGTTGGGCCGCATCGCCTGCTCGAACGCCTCGACGTCGCTTTGATCGACCTGAGTCACCTCGACCCCGAAGCGGGGCACGAGGTTGAGCAATACGCCGACCACGCCCGCGTAGAGGTCGCGCTGGGCGACGATGTGATCACCGGACTTGGTGAGCGCCAGAACGGCAGTCGTAGCCGCGCCCATGCCCGAAGCGGTCACCAGCGCCGTCTCGGCGCCCTCGAGCTGCGCGATGAGGGCAGCGGCCTGAGCGTGGTTGGGGTTGCCGTGGCGGGTGTAGAACGCGTGGCCCAACTTCTCGAGCGCGAGCTCGGCGAGCCGTTCGTCTGACTCGGACTCGAACGTCGAAGTCTGGGCAATGGGCGGGCTTATCGGGCCTCGCTCGCGTAGATCCCGGTCGCCGTGAACCAGCGTCGTGGTCTGTCTCATCCAGACATGTTTCGCCGGGCAGCTTGGGGCAGCAACTACATCGCAGCAAACGCGTACGATTGAGCACTAACAACCATTGCAATCGCCTCAAACAGGAGTTCATGGCTCAATCACGCAACGATACCCCCGGATTGGACACCATCGACCTGGCCATCCTCGATCATCTGCGCGCGAACGCACGAATCACCAACCGGGCGCTGGCGCAGGCGGTCGGCCTCAGCCCGACGCCCTGCCTGCGACGAGTCCAACGAATGGAACGTCAGGGCGTCATCGCCGGCTACACCATCGTTCCCGGTCGCGCCGCTGGCATGGTCGCCTTCGTCGGCGTGCGACTCGGCCGCCACGAGCGAGCCCTGACCCGGAACTTCGAGGAGCAGGTGATCGAACTGCCGGCGGTGGACTCCGCCTGGCATATCACCGGCGGCTTCGACTACCTGCTGCGGGTCTCGGTGCACGACCTGGCTGAATACCGACGCTTCCACGCCGAACAGCTCGCAGCGATCCCAGGCGTCGCCCAAGTCACGACGTTTGTCGTCATGAAAGAGCTGACCGCCGAGCCCGGGCACGAGCGGACCTGAGATCGGCGAGCGTCCGCACTTCGCGCGGAGTCTGCAGCACCGGCTACGGCTGCTGCTGGCTGTAGCCGCTCTCTGGCGGCACGATCCATCCGAAGGTGAGGCCGAATCGCAAGAGGGTCTCCCTGGCCTTCCACATCATGTCGCTCATCACGCGCGAGCGTGGTGAGGGAGGACTAGAGCTTGCACAGCAACGACGAATCTATCCACGCCGCAGGCGCCCGCCGGTCAGGGCGAGGGCGGTGTCACACCGGTGCGCCGAGCGCGTCTGAGAGCTCGGCGTACAGCTGGCCCGTCGCCTCCGCCACCGGCTGGTACGTGACCTTGCCGCCGACCACGTTGACGCCCTTCGCGAGCCCGGAGTTCTGCCGCGCGGCGGCAGCCACCCCCTCGTCGGCCAATTGGAGAGCGTACGGGAGCGTTGCGTTCGTGAGCGCGTAGGTCGAGGTGATCGGCACCGCGCCGGGCATGTTCGCCACGCAGTAGTGGGTGATCCCGTCGACCTCGTAGGTGGGGTCGGAGTGCGTCGGCGGGCGCGAGGTCTCGAAGCAGCCGCCCTGGTCGATCGAGACGTCGACCAGCACCGCGTGCTTCTTCATCAGCCCGAGCTGCTCGCGCGTGACCACGTGCGGCGCCTTCGCCCCGTGAACGAGCACCGCCCCGATCACGAGGTCGGCCTCGCGCAGGTGCTGCTCGATCGCGAGCGTCGAGGCGTAGACCGTCGACGCGCGCCAGTTGAGGAGCCACTCGAGATCGCGCAGGCGGTCGAGGTTGCGGTCGAACACATAGGTCTCGGCCTGCATGCCCAGCGCGATGATCGCCGCGTTCATCCCCACCACGCCGCCGCCGATCACGAGCACCTTGCCCGCCGCCACGCCCGGCACGCCGCCGAGCAGCAGCCCGCGACCCCCGAGCGGCTTCTCGAGCATGAACGCGCCCGCCTGCGTGGCGATCTTGCCCGCCACCTCGCTCATCGGCGCCAGCAGCGGCAGCCGCCCCTTGTCGTCCTCGACCGTCTCGTAGGCGATGCACGTCGCGCCCGACTCGACGAGCCCGCGCGTGAGCTCGGCGTCGGGCGCCAGGTGCAGGTAGGTGAACAGCGTGTGGCGCGCTTCGAGCATCGCCACCTCGGGCGCCTGTGACTCCTTGACCTTGACGATCATCTCCGCCTCGCCGAACAC